>SVRG01000007.1 GCA_015064965.1 Oscillospiraceae bacterium | reverse complement strand
GAATAGTACCGCTGAAAAGCACAGCCCGTTGAGGAACAACGCCAATGCGCTCTTTCAGGTTTTCGCCTTTGTATGCGCGCACGTCCATGCCGTCAACTACAACTCTGCCGTCCGATACATCATAAAAGCGTGGGATAAGGCTCACAAGCGAGCTTTTACCGCTTCCGGTACCGCCAATTATGCCAACAGTCTCACCTTTATTAACGGTGAAAGAGATATTTTGGAGCACGTTACCGCCGTCCTTGTATGCAAAGGAAACATTGTCGAATACAATAAACGGAGCTTTTTCATCGCGTGCGCCTTCAATTGTTTCCATGGGTGCACCTTCTTTAAAGAATTCGTCGATTCTTGCAGCAGAAGCCATGGCTTTTGTGATGGTGACAATGAAGTTTGCAAATTTTACAAGTTCAATAAGTATCTGCGACATATAGTCATAGAGTGCGAGCAGTGCGCCCTGTGTGATAATGCCGTATTCAATGCGGATAGCACCGGTGTAGACAAGGGCGATTATAGCAAAATTTATGATAAGGTATGTAAGCGGATTGAGCAAAACAGAGATACGCGAGGTGAATTTTTGAATCCCAAAAAGTTCTTCGTTTTCGCGGTCAAACTCTTCGATTTCATCACCCTCGGCACAAAATGCGCGGATAACACGTGTGCCGGTTAGGTTCTGGCGGGTGGTGCGGAGAACTTTTTCAAGCTTCTTCTGCACTTTTTTGAAAAGGGGAATTGTGACAAGGATAATGGCAAACACAACAGCAAGCAAAAGCGGTACTGCAACAGCAAAAATAATTGCACATTTTACATCAATCAAAAATGCGCAGATCACAGCACCGAAAACCACGATTGGTGAACGCATGAGAAGTCGAAGTGTCATGTTTACACCGGTTTGTACCTGGTTTACATCACCGGACATTCGCGTAAGAATGTTGGATATGCCCACTTTATCGAGATCTGTGTGGTTAAAGCTCTGAATTCTTTTGTACATATCACTGCGCAAATCCTTGGCAACGCCAACGGCGGCTTTGGCTGAGAAATACTGTGCCGTTACTGCAAATGCATAGCCGAGCGCGCAGAAAAGCACGAGAATCAGCGAGCGGCTGATTATATATGCCTTGTCTCCGTTTTTGATACCGACATCGACAAGGTCCATTATTACAACGGGAACAAGCAACTCAAATGTCGCCTCAAGCATTTTGAAAAGCGGCGCCAGAATTGACAGTAACTTGTATTTTGACAAGTATTCGAGAATCTTTTTCACAGTTTCATCTCCAAGGTTGAAGTTATCTTTATTATTATATCATTTTGATGAGGCAAATGCAAGGCAATAAACATTAAACAAAAAAATCCCGGCCGAAGCCGGGATTTTAAATCTTATTCTCCTGAAGGAGCAAATATATACTTGCCGGGTGCGAGAGGGTCGCCAAATACAGGGAATCCGCTTTCGTCAAATGTAAACTTCTTTACACCGAGTTTTCTGCCGGATGACTGGTAGTGATAAGCAAGCCAGTATTCGGTGCCGTCGGGGGACATGAATACAGAGCAGTGTCCGGGGGACTTTGCTGCATCTGTGCCGAGGAGAACTGCTTCTTTGTGCTTTGTCCAGCTGTTCTTTGAGAGAATGTCGCTGCCGGTGAATTCAAGGATGCCAAGGCAGTACTTGCCGGAGGTAACAGCATTTGCACTATAGAGCATAAAGAGTCTGCCGTCGGGAGAAACAAAGGTGAAAGGACCTTCGTTGATACTACCGCTGATTGTTTCAAATGCGTATGTGGGAGTTGCGATAACCGAAACCTTTGATTCGGTGTCGATGGTCCAGGGGTTGGAAAGCTTTGCAATGGAAATGAGGTTGCCGCTGCGGATTCTTGCAAATGCGATATAGTTCTGTCCTTCGTAGGTAAAGGGATGCGCGTCAATTGCAAAGATATCGGGGTTGAGGAACGCTTTGAACTTGTAATCGCCGTAGGGGTCATCGCTTACAGCTTCAAGGCAGAAAAGACGGATTGATGCAGAAGCACCGCCGTTCGGGTTTGCGGGGCCGCCGTTTCTGTCATCCCAGGATGTTGCGCCGCTTGCGTAGATGTACCACTTGCCGTCCATCTTCTTGAGTTCGGGAGCATAGAGTTTATGCTTTACTTCTGCGTGCTCGCCTGCTACATAAATCTCCTTGCCGTCGGCGGTATCAAGTGTGCCGAGTTCTGCAAGTGTCTTTGCACGGTAGAGGATAACGCGGTCGTTTTTGGGTGCGGAGTAGAGTGCATAGTAATACTGTGTTTCGTCATCGTAAACGATGCAAGGGTCACCGGATTGACCGAGAGCACGTGCGGGTGCAGTGATAAGCTCGCCGATGTAAGTATCGTTTTCGGTAAGATTTACGCTTGCTTTGTTGACAACATATGAGTTAGCAAAAGCATTTGCTGTGTTGCGGAGAATGGAGTTGTTTGCACCGCCGATTGCTACGGATCTGCCCTCAACAATCATTGCTGCATCATATCCGCCAACATTTGCAAGACCTGCTGAAACGTTTCTTGAGGTGTTGCCTACAACAATTTCAGCATCTGTCTGTGCGGTGTCGTCTGTAACGAGAGGAAGTTCTACGCCATAAGCTTCTTTAACTGCATTGATGATCGTATTGGCTGCAAGTTTTTCGGTTGCGTTTGCGCCGGCAGAAACAACCACTTTGCAATCGGTAATCTTCACACCGCCAATGGTGAGACCGCTTGCGGGTTTTGTAATTACGCTCATGGCATCTGCGCTTACAGCACCGTTTTTAACAAGGCTGTCGCAGATTTTATCGCCGTTTTTAACAGTGGCGGTGAGAGCGTTGAAGCAAATCACAAAAGCATCACCTCTTGTAAAATTAGTGTCGGGAGTTTCACTTGCGATAAGACCTACTGTCTTTGCGAGTGCATAAGGATTGTTCCAGACAAAGTCGCCTTCTGCATCCTTGTATCCGAGTACGCGGAGAATGGCAGTGAGAAAGGCATAGTCGCTCATTGCGCCATTACAATCAAACTTTGTTGCGCTTACGCCTGCTGTAATTCCGTTAGCATAAGCATAGCTGATATACGGAACAGCCCAAGCTGCAAGGTCGGTGAAGGGATGTGCGTTTGTTTCGGCGGTTGCCTTTTTCTCAGCACCGAGGAAACGAACCACCTGTGTGATGGATTCAGCGCGGGTGAGGCTACCGTCAAGGTCAAAATTTACGCTTCCGTCGGCATTGGTGCCCTTGCCTGCGAGAAGTCCGAGCGAGTGAAGCGCATTTGCCGCGTCAGCACCGGTTGAGTCGGCTGCAAAAACGGCAGGAACTGCTGCAAAAGCAAGTGAAACTGCCAAAAGCAGAGATACGATTCTTTTTGTCATTTTCATTATTATTTCTCCTTTATGGGGAATATGATAATTATATTGTACAATATAATTACTGTTTGGTAAATAGAAAATAACATTTTTATTGTATAAAAAATAGAGGACTGATGATTCAGTCCTCTGATTCTTTAAAACTCAATGCCGCTGCCCCATGAGAAGTCGGATGCGTATACGGGAACTGTGCCTACAGTAAGGCGGAAGTGGAGTGTCTTTCCATCGGTAAATCCGCTGTCGCCGATTTTTGAGCAGATTACATCGCCGTTTTTAACGGTATCGCCCTCTTTAACGGTTATACTGTCTTTGTCAAGGTTGTGGTACCAGCTGTACAGACCGTATCCGTGGTCGATGACAATTATATCACCTGAGAAAGCAGTGTATGCAACTTTGATAACCTTGCCGTCCATTACTGCAAGAACCTTGCTGCCGTTATACATGGTGAATTCCATGCCCTTGTTAAGGTAGTTTTCCTTGAGAGCCGGAACCGGGCGTGGCTTGCCGTATCCGCGGAGACCGCCGCCTGCATAGCCGCTGTTTGCAATAGTGAACTTCTCAGAAGTGAAGTATTTTGCGGAACTGTCATTGCCGTTTACTGTTGTTTCTACAAATTCGTCGTACGCTGCAAGCGTGTCAGCGGTGTAAGTGGCAGTTATGCGCCCTTTTGAGATGCTGTATTCGGATGCATTGGTAAACTTTTTCTTTGCAAGGATTACGGTTACGGGGTAGTCGATGCCGTCATAACTGAATACAAATTCATACTCGCCCGGAGCTGTATCGTATGAGGTCGGGAGGAATGCATAGCAATTCTTACCTTCGTTATAGAAAACAGGAACTATTTCCTTGCCCTCGTGTGTGAGTGTGGGGTTTGAAGTAAAGGTAATTGAGCCGGGATTGTTGATGCCAACCGCGGTTATAAGTGCAATATCGCCGGGCTCAAACTTTGCATATTCTTCATCTTTGCTGCCGCTGTATACAATCGCAAATTCCGGTTGAGCTGCAATGTCGATCACAAATTTATAGCTTGCGCTACCGTGCGGCATGGTTTCGCTTTCGTTCCATTCTGCATCGGCTTCGATTGTGATGACCGAATCCTTTTTGGTATCAATTCCGGTGAGATTTGCATAGTCGCCGCTGTAGATTTCTCCGCTGTTCTGACCTGTAACCTTTACAGTGAATGTATCGGGCTGGCGTGCAAAGGAGAGGGATGCGCCGCTCATGCTTGTGTATGTTACAGTGCCATCGGCTTTTTTGGTTACCGAAGCATCAATGACCGAGTTGCCGCTTGCGGTGGTATAAGTCCATGTGTAGTCAGAGGGGAGGATTTCGTTATCGCCGTTTGTGAGCGCGGGTACATATGCATCGCTGTAAAGACTTTGCGCATATTTGGTTTCAAGAAAAGCCGCAACGTGCGATTGATCCATTTTATATGCCGCACCCTGCGAATTTACAAAGTAGCCGGAAAGCGAGTCCTTTAAAATGTAGCAAAGAGTGTCGGTTTTTCTGGCACCGTCAACAGAAGATATGATAAAATTATTTTCACCTGCAAGCGCGGTGGGGAGATCACTCTTTATTGATTTGTTTCCGTTTATGATTTCGTTTATCAGCTTGCCAATATCGCTATTGGGTTTTTCAATATAAACTAAGCCGGAAATGTTGTCTTTTATTTGTATTTCTGTAGCAGAATCAAGTGTTACGGGAGTGCTTTTTATATAAATGAAATTTGCAATTGCGATATAAGCCGGTATAAAAAGCACTATGATCAGCAAAGCAATTATAAACTTCTTGTTTTTCATTTGTGTCCTCCGGGAAAAAGCATTTTTTTAATTATAACATAGTTGAAATCAAATTTGTAGAGTTTTTTTAAAAATATTTATTATATAAAAGATTTTACAAATTTTTTTCTTGATTTATTTTCCATATAGTGTTATTATTAAAGTTGAAGAATAATCGCCTTTTAAAAGGCAGAAAGGTTGTATAATATGAACAAAAAAATCTTAGCATTTTTGACAGCGCTTTTGCTTGTCAGTCTCCTTGCGTTTGGTGCAAGCGCAAAGGATGTTTATGTGAAAGACGGAGGTACCGGCGACGGTACATCTTCAAGCGCTCCTGTCGGAACTCTTGCAGATGCTTTTGAAGCGCTTGCAGGCGAGGGCGGTAGAGTTGTTTTGGTAGGCGATACTTCTGTCAGCGTAAAGACGACTGTTCCCGAACAGTCTGCTGATCTCGCTTTTGTTGCACAGAACGGAGCAAAACTTCTTGTTTCCCAACGTTTTCAGCTTGCTAACAACACAAATACCAATGTTGTTACCTTTGACTGTCCCGTTGATGTAACTGCTACCTATGCATGCTTCTTCTTTGGTGGCTTTAACAACGTGGTACTTACTGAAAACTTTGTTGTTACCTCCAGTGGCGGAGGCAGCCTCAACTTCTACGGCGGTGTTCACCTTGGCGAAACCGAAGACGACACTGCAGCAGTTACCGAAATTCCTTATTCCATCACCGTTAATAACGGTACTTTTGTACGTTTTTGCGGTGGTAGCCTTCGTAACGGCGTAGAGCAGCGTGCAGGTGCAATTGCGGCTCCTATCACCATTACTGTCAATGGCGGTACTTTTGGTTTGGCAGGCAGCTATCCTATTGCTAATAACAAGGAATATGAAGTATTCTCCATTTCCGGCATGTCTATTCTTGCTGACGATGCTACTCTCAATATTTACGGCGGTACCTTTAACATGCCTATTTATGCACAGGGAAAAATGGGCGTCTTTGCAGGCGCAGCTTCTTTGAACAGTGCAATCATTTCTACCGATGAAAAGTACTATGCGATTGATGGCGATGTTGAAATCAACATCGAGGGCGGTACTTTCAACGGCGGCAGCTTGGGCGCAGTTTACACTCAGGCAGCTTATACTCAGCTTATGAGAGGTAACTTTGATGTTACCGTTGTCGGCGGTACATTTAAAGCAGGCACCGTATTTGACGCAACCCAGGTTAAGGCTCGTGAGGGCAGCGAAAACAAGGCTACTCTCCTTTATTCCGGCGTTACCGTTACCCCTGTTCGTTTTGACGTAGTTAATAATGTTGACCAGACTTATGATGAACCCATCCGTGTAGTATTTATCGGTGACTCCATCACTGAGGGCTATGCTCCCGCTGCCGCAGGTGTAGACCGTCTTACCGAGTCCTATCCTGCACAGTTCCTTGCATACTGTGAAGAAGCAAACAAGGAAGTTATAGTTGGTAACTTCGGTGTTTCTGCATCCGGCTTCCTCCCCTCCAACGGACGTTACTATGGCGATCTCTTTACATGGGATCTCGTAAGAAACGAAACCGATGCTGACATTGTATTCTTTGCAATGGGTACCAATGATGCACAGGGCGCAGGCGGCACTAACGGTGCGCTTCTCGAGTTTGAAGAACAGTATGAATACTTCATCACCGAGATGGGTAAGGTAGCAGACAAGGTATTCATTACAAATGCTATTTATCGTTACACCACAAATCACATTGCAGATCACCGTGCATCTGCAGTAATTCGCCCTACACAGGAAAGAATTGCAAAGAAGCTTGCTGCTGAAGATTCTAAGTATGTATTTGTTGACCTTTTCGGTCTTACCCGTGAAGCAGCCATCACCGATGCGCTTTTCAAGGATGAAAACGGCAAGGCTCACGAGCATCTCCATCCTGCAGGCCCCGGCCTCAAAATGATGGGCAAGGCTTGCTACGATGCATGGACCGAAAACAAAACCGCTCCTGTAGAGGATTATCACCTCACTGATATCTATGTTTCCGACACCGGTACAAGTGAAAAATTCGGTGCAGGTACAAAGAACGATCCTATCAAAAACATTGAGTATGCATTCGACCTTATGAAGCGCGATGCAGAGGTAACTCTCCACATCATCGGCACATCCACATGGGTGGACGATCAGGGCGGCAAGGCAGGCGGCAATGCATATCTTTCCATGGCTCCCTCAAAGCTTATTGTAGTAGGCGAGGGTGAAGGTGCCGTTCTTTGCACTCCTGACGCAAATACCCTTAAGGTTGGCACAGAAACTAAGATTGATAATGTAACACTTAAAGCGGGCAAATCTGCTGTTTCCATTATCGGTTGCTACAATGATATTGAAATTACCGATACTGTTAAAACTTCCGGCAACTGGAACTTCTACGCAGGCTACAATGTATTTGCTCAGGCTGATCCTGAAGTTACCGCTACATTTGACAGCGTTGCTTCCGCTTCTACTGATGTAGATTGCACCGTTACTGTAAACGGCGGTACTTATCTCAACTTTGTATTCGGTAACGGTCGTTTTGCAAGCAATGCTCCCTTTGGTGTTTACAGCGGCACAATGACTGCTACTGTGGGCGAAGGCGTAATTGTTGGTAAGAGCAATGCGTCCTGCACAGGTATCAACGGCATGAACTATCTCACCGGTACCATTAACGCAAACGTTAACGGTTGGGGAACATGGGGCATCAGCGAGCACGGCAAGTGCGGCACTGTTGAAGATCCCATCGTGTTCGATCCTGCGCAGAATACCGGTACAGTTAACATCAATGTTGCAGAAGGCGTTGACAGTGTAATTTGCCGTCCTCTCGACTTTGACGGCGACGGCGACACCGGCGACTTTGGCGATATGGTTGGACTCCTCAAGGGTATCGTTGCAGGCAGAAAAATGGGCGAAAAGTACTACTACGGTCTTGAACCCTATACCTCCATTCTTGATGTTCTCCACTTCATCCAGAATCTTGTTAAATAATTTTAAAAAGGGTATCCGATTCCGGATACCCTTTTTAGCAAACAAAAAAGGCTCGCATTTGCGAGCCTTTTAAATTTATCTTGCAAGGATAAGCTTTGTGAGTTCAACGGGATCAACAATCTTGCCGTCCTTGTATACGCGCATGTTGCCGGAAGCAATTTCGTCGATAAGGATAACTTCGCCGTTGTTGTAACCAAACTCAAACTTGATGTCCCAAAGATCAAGACCGATGGTTTTAAGGTCGTCAGCAACGATTTTTGTGATCTTAAGGGTCTGTTCCTTCATGCTTTCAAACATAGCAGGGGACATAACACCGAGAGCTGCAAGGCCTTCGCCTGTTACAAGCGGGTCGCCTTTTTCGTCGTTTTTAAATGTGCACTCTACATAGCCGCCTTCAAGAGGAGTGCCGTCTGCGATGTATTCGCCATAGCGGCGGATAAAGCTGCCGGTTGCAACGAGTCGGCAGATAACTTCAAGACCGTGACCGAAAACAGTTGCGGGAAGAACTTCCATGGTTGCTTCATCTACATTTGCGCCAACATAGTGGGTCTTGATGCCTGCTTCCTTGAGAATGTCGAAATAGTAAACAGAGGTACGGAGGTTGGCTTTGCCAATGCCCTCGATAGTAAGACCAACGGTGTTTTCACCGGGATCAAAAACGCCGTCTTTTCCGGTACAATCGTCCTTAAACTTGAGCATTACATTGCCGTTGTCAAGTTCGTAAACATCTTTGGTTTTGCCGGTATAAAGCTTTTTCATAAAAAGTTCCTTCTTTCGAAAATAAATTAACAAATATAAAATAACATAAATCGCGAAAAATATCAATATTATTGTTGATAAAAAATAATTTTTTTGAAAAATAAACGCCCTTGGTTATTTGCCAAGGGCGTTTTTGAGCTATTTTACAACTGACATTGAGTGGATTCTGTAGGTTCTTTCAGCATAGGAGGAAAGCTCCTCAGAAACTGTATAGAATACGGTGAGTATGTTGCCGCTTGTGTGACCGTATTCGTCACGCACAAGGCCGCTGTTGTGATTACGCGGGAAGCCGGTGTCTTCACTGTCAATTGTTGCAAGGTACTTCCATTTTGCTTTGGAAGCCGAGCCGTAGGTGATTTCTGCGATGTCCTCACCGCCGAAACGGAAGGAAGTTACGCGGGTTTTGCCGGCGATAAAGTTAGGAGCACTTGTGGGGAAAGGATGACAACCTGAAGATGCATAAAGAACCTTTCTTGCATCGTCAAAAGCAAAGTCTGCGTTGTTGATGATGCTTCTTGCGCCGGTGTCGAGAGTGACAAGTCCCTCATTTTCAAGCTTGGTCTCGGTGCCGACAACGGGATTGTTAAGGTCGGAGAAGTCGCAGTCGCAAACGATTGTACGAGTTCCGTTAATGTCGCCACGAGTAAAGAAAAACCAGACCTTGCCGCTGTCTGCGCCGCCCTTGTTTACAAGTGAGGGCTGACCAACGCCCCAGTTGTTTGAGGAGTCTTCGTTGTAAACATAGTCGACAAGGGGAGTTGTGCCAACTTTTACCCAAGGACCTGCGGGATTGTTTGCAACAGCAAGACCAATGTCATTGATATCGCCCTGTGTGCAACCGAGATATGCCATAAGATAGGAATAATTTGTGTCATTGTACTTAAAAGTGCCTTTGATTACCGAGGGGTCGCAGTTGTGCTTGTCGTCCCATGCGCCTGAAGCGGAGGGGGAGAGCACAATTGACTCATTGCTCCAGGTGTATGTTCCGTCGCCGTTAGGGGTACCGGTGCGGTAGCCGATGTAGTCGATATAGGTCATGTAAAAGCCGTGGTCGCCCTTGTTGGTGCAGTAATAAACATGGAGTGTACCGTCATCTTCTTCCATGATGGAAGGGCAGTAGTTGTAGGTGTAAAGGTCATAAGAGGTGGATGTGCCGAAAAGCTGAGTGTTTTGTACGGCGGGAAGGTCGTTTGCCCAAAGCACACGCTTAATGCCGTGCAGACCGTCCTTTAGATTGACTGCGCCGTCATTGTTTACGTCGAGTGCAAGATCCGTGGAATCGCTCAAAAAGCCCTTTATAATTGTAAGAGCGTCAGCAATAGTGGGAGCAGTGTATGCAGCAGATGCGCCAACCGCAAGCAGGGAGAGGAGAAGCGTTGCCAAAATGATAGCAGAAATAATTTTTTTCATGTTTTCCTCCATAGTTAAAAATTGATAAGTATATTATAACAAAGCAACCAAAAAAATTCAAGTGTTAAGCAAAAATTTAATACCTGCATATATTAATGTTAGAAAAACCACAACGGAGGTAGCTTATGAACAAGACATATTTTCCCGGAGCAAATAGCGGAAGGGGATTTTTTTCAAGATTTTCGGGTATCGTGGCGCCGTGGGAGGGAGGGCATTATACCTACGTTCTCAAGGGCGGCCCCGGCGTTGGAAAAAATACGCTCATGAAAAAGGTGGCAAAGCATGCCACGGAGAAAGGGTACGATGTGGAGGAGTTTAGGTGCGCGTCCGACCCGTCAAGCCTTGATGCGGTTCGCATCGTACAAAAGGGGGTAGTGTTGCTTGACGGTACTGCACCTCACAGCATCGACCCTGTTTTGCCCGGTATATGCGATGAAGTTGTTGATCTTGGGCACTTTAAAAATCAGGCGGAATTTGCAACTTTTAAAGGTGAAGTTGAAGAACTTTTTTTCAAAAATAAAACGCATTACCGCACAGCATATTCAATGCTTGGCGCAGCGCTTTCTTTGAAAAAAGAGGCACTTGCACAAGCTCGCGAAATGCTTGATATCAAAAAGCTTCACACATATTTGTCAAGTTTTTTCGCAGGGGAAAGCAGCGGCGAAAAGAGGGAACTTTTTGCGCGGAGTGCAACCCCGAAAGGTGTTGTTGATTATACAGAGACTTTTTTGCCGGATAACACTGTATGCTTTTCGGGAATCGTGGGTGAAGCCGCGCTTTGCGAAGCATTAAAATTATTTGCAGGCAAGCGGTGCGAAGTGTTTTACGATTTTTTAGTGCCTGAGTGTCCGCGCGCGATCGTGTTCAGCAAAGGTGCGATTGCACTTGCGGATAGCGGCGACACGCTCAAGCGCTTTTGCAGCGGCGTAGAATCTGAGAATATTCAGTTTTTACTTTCCGAGTGTGAGAGTCTTACTTTGCATGCTTGCGAAGAACTTTCAAAGTCTTTGCATACGCATGACGAAATTGAGAAACTTTACCGCGACTACGTTGATTATGACCGCGTAAATGAGGAGTCAGAAAAACTGATTAAAAGACTGAAGCTGAATTGATTGGTGACGGTGCAAAAAGATATTTGATTGATAATAGTTTTTTCTATTGAAAATAATTATAAATATGTTATTATATATATTGGAAATAATATGGCTTTAAAAAGCCGGAAAGGTTGTATAAAATGAACAAAAAACTGTTATCACTTTTGGTAGTGCTGACACTTGCGGCAATCATGGCAGTAAGTGCATTTGCTGCTGACGGACTTCTTGATGCAGTAGCGGCTTTAAACGGTGCCGGCGGCACTGTTACGCTCACCGAGGATGTTACCGTAGCAGACGGCACTGTAATTCCTGAGCAGGCGGGCGCGCTCACCATCACCTCTGAAAATGGTGCAAAGCTTATTCTCGACGGCTCTCTTATGTTTGAAAAGAACACAAATGACAATGTAATCACTCTTGACCTTCCTGTTGAGGCAACCGAAGGCGTGATTTACGGCGGTTTTAACTCTGTAACCTTTACAAACAAATTCGCAGTTACAGGTACGCTTGATTTCTACGGCGGTTATCACAATTTTGAAAGCACAAGCGGTGAGACTACTGCAACCCCCGAGAAGTATTATGCAGAAAACAAGATTCTCGTTTGCGAGCTGCCTTATGATATCGTAGTAGACGGCGGTACATTCCGCCATTTCATGGGCGGTAGCTACCGTCTCGGCTATTCATCACTCCTTGGCTCCATCGCTGCTCCCATTACTATTACTATCAATGGCGGTACCTTCGGCAGCACTGTTTCCTATGATGCAGATACTGCACTCAAGGTTGACAAGGCTTTCTCGATTTCCGGTATGAGCATCCTTGCAGATGATGCAATCCTCACCATTAACGGCGGTACATTCAATACTCCTATTTATGCGCAGGGTTATATCGGTCAGACTTCCACACGTACAAGCGCTTGCTCGCAGTACACAAAATCTGATAGCAAGTTCTATGCAATTGACGGTGAAATCGCTATCAATATCAACGGCGGTAAACTTAACGGCTTTGAAGTTGGTGCAACACAGATCACCGCTGCATACCAGCAGCTTGTTCGCGGTGACTACACCGTTACCGTAGCAGAAGCGGCAGATCTTGCAGACGGCATTATTCTTGATGCAACTCAGGTTAAGGGTTATACTGACGGTTCTGCAACAGCAACTCTTACTTATCCCACTGCAAAAAATGTTGATTATGTTCGTTTTGACAGCGTAAACGGCGCGGCGCAGAAATATGACGAGCCCACCCGTATTGCATGTATCGGCGACTCTATCACTCAGGGTTCAAGAGCGGTTATTAACAAAGTTGAAAACTTTGAGCTTGGCTCTTATCCTGCACAGCTTTACAAAAAGATGTTTGATCTTGGCGAGGATGTTGTAGTTGCAAACTACGGTTGCGGCGCAACCAAGGTTATGCAATACAGCGGCCTTGGCTATACCGAGGGACTTGCGTACACTCTTTCCATGGAAGAAACCGACCCCGATATCGTAATCATCGGTCTTGGCACCAATGATGCAAACTCCACAACATACACATACGGTATGGGCGACAGATATGCTGAAGAATATGAGGCATTTGTGCTCGGTTATGAAGAACTTGACTCTACCGAAATGGTATACGGTACAAGTGCTATCTATCGTAAATCCACCGATGTTGCAGCAGTTGCAAATATCCGCGGAATTCAGGATGTTGTGCTCAATGCACTTGACGCAGCAGGCAAGGATGTAACCTACATCGACCTCTATGCACTCACACTTGATGAGGCGCTTGCAGGCGAGCTCCTTTCCGGCGACAACCTCCATCCCCATGTAGCAGGCTATGCAATTTATGCAGATGCGATTTATGACGCTATCAGAAACGGAATTACAGTTCCCGAAAACTTTGGTCAAATGGACATCTATGTTGCTCCTGAAGCGCCCGAAGAACCGGTAGCGGGTGTGGTATACGGTACAAACAATGCAGAATGTACTCTTGAAAACCCCACATCCAACCTTGCAATAGCATTTGCAAAGGCTGTTGACGGCTCCACCATTCACATCATTGGTGAATATAAGTACGAAAAGATTGGCGACGCTCAGTACGGTATGCCAACCCCTGTAAATGTTAAAAACCTCACTATCAAGGGATATGGCGAGGGCGCATCCCTTCATACAAACGCAAAGCATTTCCACATCAAGAATGATGCTACTTTCGATAATATCGGTATTTACACTACATCTACCGGCGCAATTCATATTGCATGCGGCTATAACAATGTAACATTTACCGAAACATTCAAATCAAAAGCGGCACTTTTGGCAGCAGGCGTGATTTCCTTTAGCGAGGATAAGGCTTCCGGTTGGTATAACAGCCGTGAGTCCGTTGGATCTGATGAAGATTGCACAATTACCGTAAACGGCGGTGATTTCAGCTACTTCATGGGCGGCAACTATCTCTATAACGGCAATTATTCCAAGGCAATTTACGGCACTTATAGCGGCAACATGGTAATTAATGTAGGTCCTAATGTTGTTATCCGTGATAATATCCGTAACGGTGCTTGCGGACAGAACTATCTTACCGGAACAATTACTCTCAACCTCAAAACATGGCCTGAAGGCAAGCCCGTTCGCGAGTTTAGCTGGCTTGGCGGTTCTCTGGAGTCTGCAAAGTATGACATCCTCAAAAACACCGGTTCCATTACCGTAAACCTTGCAGAAGGACTTACCAATGAGGTTATAAAGGTTGAAGACCTTAACGTTGACGGCGTGGTTGACATTGGTGATGCGCTTGTCAGCCTTTCCTACTTGCTCAACGGAACGCCCACAGATCTTTATAATGCTTATCTTCCTGCTTTCTACGGTATGCGTGATGTTGATATTCTCCATGTTCTTCAGATGTTTAAGAAACTCGTGTTCTAAAACAAAAAAATTCCACCCTTCTGGGTGGAATTTTTGTTTAGTTGTTGTTGCCTTCAGCAGCCTTTTTCTTGTCTTCTGCGCTTACGTCAACGCTTCTTACAGCGCTCTTGAGAAAGCGGATTTTTGTGCCAGCACGGCTGGTTTCAATGGTGATGGTCTCTTCTTTGATGGAAACTATTTCTCCGATGATACCGCCGATGGTGGTGATTTCATCGCCAACCTGAAGACCGTCGCGCATCTTTTGTGCTTCCTGCTCCTGTTTCTTCTGAGGACGAATCATAAGGAAGTACATTACTACGAACATCAGTACAAGAAGAAGTATAGGACCAAGACCGCCGCCCTGGGGAGCAGCTTCGCCGGTTAAAAGAAAATCAAACATTTTTTGCCTCCGTTTTAAAATTATCGCTATTATTATACTATACTAATTTTATAAATGCAAGACAGAAGTATTGAAAAAAGATATAAAGTGTGATAAAATAATATGTAATGCTATTTTGCTGAAAGGAATTTGACATGCAAGAGCAAAATTCAAACGGGCAGCAGCCCCTTGAAAAATCATATATAATACCTCTTGAGGGTGGCAGTATAATTTCTTTTAAAACACTTTTGGTTGTGCTTTTGTCGGTGCTTTCTGTTTCGCTTGTTATAATGCTTTGCTTGCTTGGCGCGCTTCGTGGCAGAAATAACGCGCTTGAAAATGAGCTTTTGGAGCACGGATACAGCGTCGGCGATACCGCCGCAGTATTTGCTACTGAGGAGCTGCCCGCCGGAACAGTGACAAACGCCACTGTAGCACCGCTTTCGCCGCTTGAAGAGCCGGATGTTTACGCAATGTATACCGACGATACGGTAAACCTTACGGATATCCGCAGCGAGTTTGCCATTCTTCTTGATATTAAGAACAATAAGGTGCTTGCGCACAAAAACGGCAATTCCCGTATGTATCCTGCGTCCATGACCAAGGTTATGACACTTATTGTTGCATATGAGCATATCGAGGACTTGAACGAAACCTTCACCTTTGACTATACGATAACCGACCCTGCCTATAAAGCCGGCGCAAGTGTTGCAGGTTTTCTTTCAAGTGAAACTGTGCCGATGATTGATATTTTGTACGGAATAGCGCTTCCTTCCGGTGCAGACGCTACCACCGCGGTTGCGGTCAGGGTTGCCGGCAGTGAGGAAAAATTTGCAGAACTCATGAACGAAAAGGCAGCGGCTCTCGGCCTTGAAAATACTCACTTTGTAAACGCGAGCGGCTTGCATGACCCCGATCACTACTCAACTCCGCACGATATTGCAATTATCATGCGATATGCTATGAACATTCCGTTGCTTGCAGAGATAATGTCAACGTATCAATATGTTACTACTGCAACTCCCCAGCATCCGGAGGGACTTTTGCTTGTCAGCACTGTGTTCAGCCGTATGTATGGCACAGAACCGGAAGTTGCCGAGATCATCGCAGGTAAAACCGGATATACTAACGAGGCACTCAACTGCCTTGTTTCGTGCGCTGAAACACCAAGCGGCGAAAGGTATATTCTTGTAACCGGCAGGGCAATGTCCACCGCAGAGGAGGGCAATTACGGCGCGGTATACGACGCTTTTAAGATTTATAAAAACTATATTCCACAGTAAAATAACCCCCATTTTTGGGGGTTTTAATTTTTTTTATAGCATTTTTTATCATTATATGTTATAATAGTATCATTAAAGAAAAGGAGTTCTATTATGGAACAAAAACTAACCAAAAAATATGGCTTGTTTACCGCTATTGCAATGGTTGTCGGCATAGTAATAGGTAGCGGCATATTTTTCAAAGCACAGGACATTTTGACAAAGACTAATGGCAACCTTACCCCCGCAATTCTGGCATGGATAGCAGGCGGTCTTATCATGGTTGTTTGTTGTCTTGCGTTCTCATTTATGGCAACCAAATATGAAAAATCCGGCGGCGTTATTGACTACGCAGAGGCAATAGTGGGAGAGGGCTATTCCTACTTTGTAGGTTGGTTCATTGCTATGATTTATATGCCTGCAATTACCGGTGTGCTTGCATGGGTAAGTGCAAGATACACGGTGGTTTTTCTCAACTCTGTGTTCCCGGGATTTGCCGAAAACCCCCTTACGGGCCCTGAGTGCATGGTTATAACTCTTGCGTTTATGATAGGCAGTTATGCGCTCAATACGCTTTCGCCGAAAATTGCGGGTAAATTTCAGGTTACAACTACCGTTGTAAAACTTATTCCCCTCATACTTATGGCAGTTGTCGGTGTTATTGTCGGCATTACAAACGGTACAATTGTTGAAAACTTTACACAGGCTCCCGCTTTGGATTCAAATTCAGGCAACTTGTTCTTCATCGCGCTAGTTTCAACCGCGTTTGCATATGACGGCTGGATTATCGCTACAAGCGTTAATGCCGAACTTAAAGATGCAAAACGCAATCTACCCATCGCACTTGCGGTTGGCTCGCTTATCGTAATGGCTATCTGCGTTTGTTACAATCTCGGTATTGCAGGCGGTGCTACTGTTGAAGAACTCACCAACGATGCCAGCAAGGCGTTTACAAACATCTTTGGCGGCGGTGTAGGTGCAGTGCTTAATCTTTTTGTTGCTCTCTCTTGCCTTGGTACTCTTAACGGTCTTATGCTTGCTTCTGCAAGAACAACATATTCGCTTGCGATAAGAAATAAGGGCATGAAGCCCGACGTGTTTACAACGATCGATGCAAAGACCAATATGCCTTCAAACTCTGCGATTATCGGACTTTTGATGGCAATGTTCTGGTTCTTCTATTTCTATGCAAGCATCATTGCCGGACCTATGTCAGGCAAAGAAGGTTGGTTTGGCGCATACGGATTTGATTCATCGGAGCTTCCCATTATCACGCTTCATGCGCTTTACATCCCGATTTATGTCATGTTTATGGTAAAGGGCAAAGAGTTTGGCTTGTTCAAGCGTTTTATTGTTCCTGCTCTCGCAACCTTTGCAAGCGCGTTCATGATGTATGCAACCGCGATTTCTCATGGAATTTCTGTTGTGTATTATCTCATTGTTTTTGCAATAATCATGGCTATTGGCATAATAATAAACATCAAAAACAAAAAAGCGGCATAAGCCGCTTTTTTGTTTTAAAAAACTCCGGTTACAATATCAAAAAGAATCGGCATAAAAATCGCAGGGAGCATGTTGCCCACTTTGATTTTTACAAATCCAAGCATGTTGACACCGATTGCAAATATCAGAATCGAGCCGGTGAAAGACATCTGCGATATAACAGCACTTGTGAGAAACGGCTCAATATAAACGCCGAGTAGCGCGATAGCACCTTGGTAAACAAATACGGGTACAGCGGAGAACATTACTCCGATACCGAGCGTTGATGCAAGCACAACGCTTGTGATACAGTCGATAACTCCTTTTGCCACAAGGGTAGAGTCGTCACCGCGGATACCGTTGTCAAGTGCGCCGACCACCGCCATTGCACCTACTACGAATATGAGGGATGCAGTTACCAACCCTTCCGCAAAGGTAGATTTTGCATTTTCCTTTACAAGTTTTTTCTGGCAAAATGCGCCAAAGCGTTCAAGCTGCTTTTCGATATTGATAAGCTCGCCTATAACTGTGCCGAGTACCATTGCCAAAATCATTATAAGTGTGTCCTTGGTACCAAATGCTCCGTCCTCATAGGTGAGGGCCGCGCTTACTGCGCCGCCGATTCCAACAAAAATTACAATGAGTCCCACTGCCTGGAGCAGCGTGTCTTTTAGGCGGTCGGACAGTATCTTTTTGAAAACAAGTCCTGCCAGTGCGCCTGCGATAATCAATACCGCGTTGATTATTGATCCTGAAAGAGCCATAATTCCTCGAAAAATAAATAATATAGGTGAATTATACCACCATAAAAGAATAAAGTAAATAAAAAACAGAAATTTAAACTCCTATTTTTTCATATACTTTTCATAAGCGATATGATAAATGGGAGATTTTTTATGAAACTGACAAAAATACATACTGCCGGGAGCGATTATCTTGTGTGTGCCGAGCGCATGAACGAAAGTGTTGAAACTGCCAAAAGGTTGCTCGACAGAAGGAGGGGGATAGGAGCGGACGGATTTGTAAGTGTCGAGCCGGATGAGGGATGCGATGCGAAAATAAGGCTGTTGCTTGCAAATGGAGAAGAAAGTACCTGTTCGGCAACGGCGGTCATATCTGCAGCAAAGTTTTTATACGATAATTCTGTAAAAAAGAAAAAGTACGGAATTTCTTTTGGCGGCAGAGTCTATCATGTGAAAATGTCTGTTATGGCAGGCAGAGTGGTGTGCGCGTGGCTTGAGATGCCTAAACTTGTGCCAAAGCCGCTTGAGCAGCTTAAATACTATCATGGGATACGCGGCGAAGTTCTTCGTGCCTGCATAGTGCATCCGCGCGTCAGCGTGTATGAACTGTGCGGAGCGCATGCGGTTTTCATGCTTGAAAGCGCTGCAGCACTTCGCGCACTCAATATGCAAAGTGTTTGCCGCCGTCTTGAGGAGGTCTTGTTTTTCGGAGAGAGTATAGATTTGCATTTTGCGGCAATAGCAGGCGACAATGCGCTTGTTATGCGCTCATGGCGGTGCAAAATCGGCGAGATGGGGGCACTTGGAGAGGGAGCAGTGCTTGCGGCATATGCTGCTGTGGAGTATGAAACTGTTGATTCATCACGAGTGCTTGTGAAAAATGCATGCGGAAGCTTTTGCGTGGAACTCGCAGGCAACAGCGCTTTGCTTTGTGCAAAATGTGAAACGGTGTTTTGCGGAGAAGCAATATAAAAAACGCGCCAAGCGGCGCGTTTTTTATATCCAGATGTTTACTTTAAAACTTTTTCCGCAACGAGGGCACTTTACCGAGTTTTTGCCCTTTTTAATGGGCAAGCGGAGTGCGGCGCGGCAGTATTTGCATTTGCGATAGCGACAAACCTTTCTGTCGCGGAACTTGTCGCGCTGAAAGGCGAAAAAGTTTTTTATTGATTGCCAGATGCTCATGAATTTTCTGTTTTCTTCTCTGCGTTTATATATGTTTTTTGAAAGATATCTGAAGATCGCAAAAACGAAAACCAAGTACTGTATAATAAGAATGATCAGCGAGGCGACAAATCTATTGACAACCGACAAAACAAAAAATATAATTATAAGTGCATAAAAAAGCTGATCGGCGCCGTATCTGCCGTACATAAAACGGTTGATGGCGTCAAATAGTTTGCGAAACATTTATACACATCCTTTCATTGTTATTGTAGCACACAATGATGGCGAAAGTACATGATTTTTCTGAAATTTATGTGAAAGTTGGTAAAACAATGGCAAAACAGGTTTGGAAGGGCGGGGCATTGCTTGCACCGCTTCCCGCAGTGCTTATCACATCGGGAGATATGGAAAACAGCAATATTGCTACTGTTGCTTGGACGGGTATAGTAAATACCATTCCGCCAAAGACATATATCTCGCTGCGCAAAAGCCGTTACAGCTATGAAATAATTGAAAACACACGAGAGTTTGCGATAAATCTCACCACTGCAGAAATGGTAAAAAGTGTGGATTATTGCGGCATTTTTACAGGTCGCAAGGTGGATAAATTCAAGAAGTGTAATTTTACAAAAGAAGAAGCCACGCAAATTGCTTGCCCCATCATCGGCGAAAGTCCGCTTGCTTTGGAGTGCAGAGTTACCGATATGACCGACCTTGGTACGCATGTAATGATGCTGGCGGATATTCTTGCAACCAATGTTGACGAAAAATTGCTCGATAAAAACGGCAAAATGGACCTTGGCAAAGCTAACCTTATTGCTTTTGCCCATGGCGAATATTTTGCACTCGGCAAAAAGCTTTCCGGCTTTGGCGACAGCGCAAAAAAGAAGAAAAAGAAGAAGTAAGCAATAAAAATTTTAGTTCATCTTTATTTAACCAAAATCTCCGCGTAAAAATACACTATTAAAGGAGTCCTATCAAAAACTGTCACAAATTCCCACACAAAAAAGCAAAACACGTGATTAAAACATGTGTGGCTTAGGGAAAAATACTGACAAACCACTTGAAAGGGGGCGCTTTTATGAGTGTACGGCGCGGAGACATTTTTTATGCTGACTTAAGTCCCGTCGTCGGCAGCGAGCAGGGAGGACTCAGACCTGTGCTGATAGTGCAAAATGACGTTGGCAATAAATATAGCCCAACCGTAATTGCCGCGGCAATTACAAGCAAAATGAGCAAAACGCATCTTCCGACACATATTGACATATATGCGGACAAGGGTGGACTTGGGAAAGACTCGGTTATCCTGCTCGAACAAATACGTACAATAGATAAGCAACGTCTGAAAGAAAAAATGGGGCATCTCGATGACAGCGTGATGAACGCTGTTGATACGGCAATATCGATAAGTTTCGGTCTTTCGGGCACGGTATAAAAAATTACAGAAATATTCGTAAAGAAATACACTTGCTTTTTTTCTTTGATTGTTGTACAATTGTTATGTTAAAGAAAAAACAATTTAATCTATAGGAGATATAAATTATGGCACTTGTAACAACAAAGGAAATGTTCAAGAAGGCATATGAGGGCGGCTATGCAATCGGTGCTTTCAACATTAACAACATGGAGATCATTCAGGCTATCGCTGAAGCAGCGGGTGAAGCAAAGTCCCCTGTAATTCTTCAGGTTTCTGCAGGCGCAAGAAAGTATGCAAAGCAGGAGTACCTCCTCGCACTTGCAAAGGCTGCTATCGCAGACTCCGGCATTGACCTTGCTCTCCACCTTGACCACGGCGCAGATTTTGAAATCTGCAAAGCTTGCATTGACGGTGGCTTTACTTCCGTTATGATTGACGGTTCTCACCATTCTTTTGAGGATAACATTGCGGTTACCAAGAAGGTTGTTGAATATGCACACGCAAATGGCGTGGTGGTAGAAGGCGAACTCGGCGTGCTCGCAGGCGTTGAAGACGATGTAGTAGCTGAAGAATCCTCCTACACAAAGCCTGAAGAAGTAGAAGAATTTGTAGGCCGCACCGGTGTTGACTCTCTTGCAATTTCCATCGGTACTTCTCACGGTGCATACAAGTTTACCCCTGCACAGTGCACACGCAACGCAGAGGGCATCCTTGTTCCCCCTCCGCTTCGTTTTGATATTCTTGAAGAGGTTGGTAAGCGTCTTCCCGGCTTCCCGATCGTTCTCCACGGTGCATCCTCCGTTCCTCAGCATTATGTTAAGGAAATCAACGCTATCGGCGGCAAGCTTCCGGACGCAGTAGGTATTCCCGAAGAACAGCTTCGCAAAGCAGCTACTATGGCAGTATGTAAGATCAATATCGACTCCGATATCCGCCTTGCTCTCACTGCGGGTATTCGCCGCGTAATGCACGAGTCACCCGATGTGTTTGACCCCCGCGGTTATCTCTCTGTTGCTCGTGAAGAAGTTAAGAAGACTGTTTACCACAAGATCGTAAACGTTCTCGGCTCTGCAAACACACTCTAATACAAAAACCAAGGGCTGACGCAAGTCAGCCCTTGTTTTAAAGGAAAATGAAGTATACAGAAAAAATAGAAATCAATAGTTACGATGTTGATATGCACGGTATAGCTCGCCCCACCCAGCTCCTTGCAAAACTCGAGGAGGTGGGTTCTCATCATATGGAAGAGTTCCCACCATCAAATGACGATCTCAGGAAAGAGGGAAAGGGCTTTATTCTGAGTCGCCTTGTTATGGCGATACGTAAGGAAATCCGCGAGGGAGAGGCACTTTGTGAAACATGGGCGACTGATAGCCGCGGACCTTCTTTCAATCGCTGTTATACGCTTAAAATGGGAGATGAGTGCGCTGTTGAGGTGTACACCGTGTGGGCATTGCTTGACATAAACGAGAAAAAACTCATTCGCGTTGAGGATTACCCAACGCGAATTGGCGGTGAGACAGACCCGCCGATTGAAATGCCGTTGCCGCTACGTGTAAGAATCCCCAAAAACGAGGAAATGACAGAGGTAGCAAAGCGCGTGGTTTATTATAGCGACACTGATCTCAATGGGCATATGAACAATACAAAATATCTCAATATGCTATGTGATTTTGTGCCTGATTTTTCTCATAAAATTCTTAAGGGAATTAACATCAGTTATGTTGCAGAGGCACCGCTTGGCGATGAATTGACTCTGTTTTCAAATGTTGACGGAAACATTGCTTATTTCAGAACTGTCCGCTCGGACGGAAAAACAAACTGCGAAGCTGCCTTGTATTTTTAATATGAATGCTAATGTATTGAAATTTATTGCATGCGTTAGCATGCTCATTGACCATGCAGGACTTTTGCTTTTTCCGTCACAGATATGGATGCGGTATGTGGGCAGACTTGCCATGCCGATATTCGGATTTTTTATTGCCGAAGGCGCAAGATATACCAAGAGTCGGACACGCTATTTTTTGCGTACTTTTTTGCTCGGCACAGCATGCCAGATCGTGTACGCAGCAGAGGAGATACAGAGCGGCGGAATACGGTCGGTGTACCTGAATATTTTATTTACACTTTCGTTTGCAATGCTCATATGCTTTTCGTATATTGACTTTGAAAAATCGCTTAAAAACCCTGACAAATCAAAGGCTATTACAAAATTTGTTGTATTTGCGGCAACCGTTATGACGGTTCTCGCCTTCGATATTTTTTGCACATATTCAAAGGGGATCATCGGTGTTTCCGTATATTTTGACTATGGTTTTGCAGGTGCGATTTTGCCCCTTTTTGCACTCCTTTGCAAAGAACGCAAAAAACAAACTTTTTGCTTTGGTATAGGACTTGTATTTTTTGCACTTTTATTACAAAGTGCACTTAGTTATATATGGTTTGCACTTTTGTCAATTCCGATACTGCTTTGTTATAACGGCGAGCGCGGGAGCAAAAAGTTCAAGTATGCGTTTTACATCTTTTATCCGCTCCATCTCGGAGTTTTGTACTTAATTGACATATTTTTATAGAAAAAAGACCGCCGAATCGGCGGTCTTTTTCTTGACTTTGCGCGCGAAATTATATATAATATATTAATATATTATACTAATATGGGCATGTTATGCAAAAAAGTATAATAACGGAGGTAAAAATGATCAGAAGTATGACGGCTTTCGGCCGCGCAAGAGTTACAACAGAAGAAAAAGATATCACTGTTGAAATCAAGAGCGTAAACAGTCGATATCTCGATGCCACTGTCCGCATGCCGCGACGCTACAGTTTCCTTGAGGATAAGGTAAAGACTTATGTACAGCAAAACGGAATCAGCCGCGGTAAGGTGGAGATTTATGTAGGTGTGGATACCCTCTCCGACACTGAAGTTGAGATTTTGCTTGACGATGCATATGCAAGCGGCTACATAAAGGCGCTTGAAGCGCTTCGCGATAAATTCTCGCTTCGTGACGATATAAGCGTTATGAGCGTAGCTCAGAATCGCGAGGTGTTTACAACCAAGCGCGCCGAGGATGATGAAGAGGGCGACTGGCTTATGATTAAAGAGGTGCTTGACAAGGCACTTTCCGAATTTGTAAGTGCGCGTGTATCCGAGGGTGAAAAAATTGAAAAGGATATCGCAGCAAAGATTGAGTTTATCCGCGAAAAGGCTGCAAAGATTGCCGACTATTCCGAGGAGGAAATCAAGGCATACAACGCAAAGCTCACTGAGAGAATAAAGGCATTTCTCGATGACAACAATGTTGTTATTGACGAGGCACGCATTCTTACAGAGAGTGCAATTTACGCAGACCGCGTTGCAATAGACGAGGAACTCACCCGTCTTGGATGCCACTTCGGCGCATTTTACGATATTCTTGCAAGCAGAGAGCCGTGCGGCAGAAAGCTTGATTTTCTGCTTCAGGAAATCAATCGCGAAACCAATACAATCGGCTCAAAGGCGCAGTGCCTTGATATTGCAAAGCTTGTTGTTGATATCAAAGCCGAGCTTGAAAAAATCAGAGAACAGATACAGAACATAGAGTAACAGAATAGGAGAAACAAATGAAATTCATCAATGTAGGCTTTGGCAACATGGTAGCTGCTGACCGCGTGGTTGCGCTTGTCAGCCCCGATTCGGCACCGATGAAGCGACTTGTAAGCGAAGCGCGCGAGGGCGGACGCATTATTGACGTTACCTGCGGTCGCCGAACCAGAGCCATCATCATCACCGACAGTGACCATGTGATTTTGAGCGCTACTCAGCCTGAAACCATCTCAAACCGTCTTGCAGACGAGATTGACGAGACCGACGTAGCAGAGGAGGATGAATAATGGTATTCATTATTTCAGGTCCTGCCGGCAGCGGAAAGGGAACTGTTGTTGGCGAAATCTTGGGCAGAAGCGATGAGTTTATCTGCGCGGTAAGCGCAACGTCACGTCCGATTTTAAAGGGCGAGGTTGACGGTGTTAATTACCACTATATCAGCCGCGAATCATTTGAGGAAAAAATCAAGAGCGGCGGTGTTGTAGAGTATACCGAATACTGCGGCAATTATTACGGCACGCTCGTTTCCGAGTTTGAGCGAGCCGAGCAAAATGGCAAGCACCTCATCCTTGAAATAGAGGTTGACGGTGCGACACAGATTAAGAAAAAGTATCCTCACGCAGTTCTTGTGATGGTAACTCCCCCCGATGCAGCCGAGCAGCGCCGCAGACTTTTTGACCGCGGTCGCGATACCGAGGAGTCGATTGCAAAGCGTCTTCGCCGCGCTTCTGAAGAACTTGAGTATCTTAATCAGTATGACTATTTGGTTATAAATGAAACCGGCAAAATCAATGAAGCCGTTGATAATTTCTTTGCAATAGCGCGAGCAGAAGAACTTCGTGCTAACTGCACCGTTGAATTTAAAAACAAATATTTCGCAAATAGCGAAAAAGGAGAATAATTATGATTAACAAGCCTTCCGTAGAAGCAATGACAAACGATGAACTCAACCGTTACGAGCTCGTAATTGCAACCGCAAAATGCGCGCGCATTATTACCGATGAATATGTTGAGCAGAGAGCATATGCTGAAAAGCTTATTGAGCGCAAGGAAACCGATAAGCCGATAAGCGCGCTTATCGACAAGGATATCCGCGATGAAAAAGCAGTAAAGAATGCCGTTGCAAAGCTTTACAGCGGTGAGTACAAGGTAGTACATCTCGAAGAAAACTGATTTTACAAGGAGCAAAAACTATGAAAGGTGCGGCATATGCAAAGGTCTTTTTACTCGATGCGCCGAGCGCGCTGGACAGACCTTTTGACTATCGTATTCCCGAACATTTGTCGGGATTGGTTTGCCGTGGCTCGCTGGTTTTTGTTCCGTTTTCCGCCGCTAACAAAAAGCGAATGGGACTTGTCATTGAGGTATGCGACTATACAGAAAGTGAGCGCACAAAGGACATTATTGATGTGAATTTGCGCGTTACTTTTTCCGAGGAGCAGCTCGCAATGTGCGATTTTTTAAAGGAGTACACGCTTTGTACCACCGGTGATGCTGTGCGAACGGTTGCACCTCCGCTTTCGGCACTGAAAAGTGCAACAAATGAAAAAAGCGTGGTGTATGTGCGCCGTACAGACGCAGAGTTTTCACCGCACGGTGAAAAACAAAAGGCATTGTATTTCGCTCTCACGGATGAGTTTTTGCCCGCAAGCGAGCTTTACGAGCGTACAGGCGCAGGCAGTGCGCAATTAAAGGCGCTCAAAGCTGCAGGCGCGGCGGAGGTCAGACTTGAGAGTGTATGGCGAAACCCATATGCCGATATCAAGGTTGACGAAAGCCGCAAAAATGTGTTAAGTGCGCATCAGCAAAAGGCATTTGATACTCTTTGCTCGCTTTATGATGCCGATGACGCAAGGTGCGCTTTGCTTTACGGCGTTACCGGCTCCGGCAAAACAAGAGTGATGAAAGCAATGATAGACCATGCCGTAAAAAGCGGCAAGGGCGTTATTGTTCTTGTGCCTGAAATTTCTCTCACACCGCAAACGGTCGGACTTTTTTGTTCGTT
Organism: Oscillospiraceae bacterium; assembly: GCA_015064965.1. GTDB lineage: Bacteria > Bacillota > Clostridia > Oscillospirales > CAG-272 > UMGS902. The sequence continues at coordinate 9,959 of SVRG01000007.1, read as the reverse complement.
TTACGGTGATAGAGTGGCGGTACTTCATTCCTCTCTTTCCGCAGGTGAACGCTATGATGCATACCGACGCATTGACGCAGGTGAGGTAGACCTTGTTATAGGCACGCGCAGTGCAGTGTTTGCACCGATGAAAAATCTCGGCATGATAATCATTGACGAGGAGCAGGAGCATACCTACAAGTCGGACATGAGCCCGAAGTATCACGCACGTGATGTTGCGGCATTCCGTCTCGGACGCGCAAAGGGGCTTTTGTTGCTCGCCTCTGCAACCCCGTCAGTTGAGAGCTATTTCAAGGCAAAAAGCGGTACATATGAGCTTGTAGAGCTCACAGAAAGATACGGCAGTGCAAGACTGCCCGAGGTGTATATTGACGATATTCGCAAAAATGCTCTCGGAGGTAATCTTTCACCATACGGCAATTTGCTGAATGAAAAGTTAAGAGAAACGCTTGAGGGCGGCGACCAGGCGATTCTGTTTTTAAACCGCCGTGGATACAATGCGTTTCTTTCGTGCCGCGATTGCGGTGAGGCGGTGCTTTGTCCTCATTGCTCCGTATCACTCACTCGCCACAAGCATGGAAAAAACGATACACTTCTTTGCCACTATTGCGGTTACCGCTCGCCAATTGTTTCGGTGTGTCCGTCATGTAAGGGAGAGCACCTTGCATTTATGGGCTACGGCACCCAGAAGGTGGAGGAGGAGTTTTACGAAAAATTCCAAGGAACTATAATGCGCATGGATGCGGATACCACTACTAAAAAAAGTGCGTATGACGATATGCTTGCAAGATTCCGCGCCCACGGTGCAGATGTTTTGCTCGGCACACAGATGGTTGCAAAGGGGCATGATTTTCCCGATGTAACGCTTGTCGGAGTGCTCAATGCCGACAGTACGCTTTATATGGACGACTTTCGCGCGGGCGAGCGTACATTTTCAATGCTTACGCAGGTTATCGGCAGAGCAGGGCGGGCTGAAAAACACGGTGTTGCCGTGATTCAGACAATGAATCCGCAGCACGAGGTTATACGGCTTGCCGCCGCGCAGGATTACAAGGCTTTTTACGAGCGTGACATCAAGCTCCGCAAAGCGTTTACCTTTCCTCCGTACTGCGACATAGCAGTGTTTTCGATAACATCGTTAAGCGAAACTGACTGCTCAAAGTGCGCGGTGGAAATATTTGAATTTCTGAAAAAGAAAACTGCAAATGAATACAAGAATGTGCCGATAATCTCATTTGGACCGTTTGAGGCTACCGTTTATAAGATAGACGAGCGGTACCGTATGAGAATTGTGCTGAAATGCCGCCGTTCAAAGCAGCTTTTAAAGTTGTTTTCCGAGGTTGTTTGCACGTTTGGCACGGCTAAATATAAAAATGTTACCTGCGGTGTTGACATCAACCCCACGGGAATATAGAAAGGATTTGTTATGGCTAAATTACAAATCGTAAAAGAGGGCGACGAAACTCTGCGTAAAGTCAGCCGCCCTGTTACGGAGATCACTCCGCGCATAATCACATTGCTTGATGACATGGTTGAAACTATGCGCGATGCAAATGGATGCGGACTTGCAGCAGTGCAGGTTGGTATTCTTCGCCGTATAGTTGTTATCGAAACCGAGGAGTCAGGCCTTATCGAACTTATCAATCCCGAAATCATCAAGGAGGTAGGAGTGCAAGAAGAGGGAGAGGGTTGCCTTTCCGTTCCCGGAAAGTGGGGCATCACCCGCCGTCCTGCAAAGGTTACTGTCCGCGCACTCAACCGAAAAGGCGAAACTGTTGAATACACAGGTTCAGGTTTGCTTGCAAGAGCTTTCTGCCACGAGATCGACCATCTTGACGGTAAACTTTTCATCGACAAGGGCAACCTTGTGAGATATCTTGACCCGGATGAGGTAGGCTGATATGAGAATACTTTTTATGGGCACGCCCGATTTTGCACTTTTCTCGCTTGATGCGCTTGTTAAAAGCGGTGAGGAGGTAGTCGGTGTTGTTACACAGCCAGATAAGCCCAAGGGAAGGGGATATACGCTTACTCCCCCTCCGGTAAAGGTTTATGCTATGGAGCACGGTATCAAGGTATATCAACCTGCAACTCTCAAAGACGGAGCATTTCTTGAAACGCTTGAAAAACTCGCTCCTGAAATGATAGTTGTTGTAGCATACGGCAAGATCTTGCCAAAGTATGTGCTTGATTTTCCGAAATACGGATGCATCAATATTCACGGCTCCCTTCTCCCTAAGTATCGCGGTGCTGCTCCCATGCAGCGTGCGATTATCGACGGCGAAAAGGTGACCGGTGTTACCTCCATGTATATGGCAGAGGGACTTGATACCGGCGACATGCTTATCAAAGAAGAAGTCGAGATCGCCGAGGATGATAATTTTGAAAGCGTGCATGACAAACTCGGGGAGGCAGGCGCAAGAGTATTGCTTTTGACTGTAGATGCGGCAAAGCAAGGAACCCTGAAACCTGAAAAGCAGGATGATAGCCTTGCAACTCACACATCTAAAATTGAAAAAGGGGACTGCTTAATAGATTTCAGCGCTGATGCGCATACTATTCACAATAAGATTCGCGGGCTTTCACCGTTTCCTCTTGCTTTTACTCATATGCCAAACGGCAAGCTTCTCAAAATTGTAAAGGCACATTTTGAGGCGGCAAACGGCGGCAGCGAATACGGCAAGGTCGTCCGCGCTGACAAAGGCGGAATTGCCGTTTGCGCAAAGGACGGACTTGTAGTTATCGAGGTTGCAACACCCGAGGGCAAAAAGGCGCAAAGTGCGGCGGATCTTGTAAACGGAAGACAGATTTCTCTTGGAGATATTTTAGGAGTAAGATAATATGTTTATTGATCAGTGGTATATAATTTTGGTTTTGCCTGCAATACTTCTTTCACTGTGGGCAAGCGCAAATGTAAATTCTACGTTTAAAAAGTATTCATCAGTTATGTCAAGCCGCTATATTACAGGCGCTGAGAGCGCTCGCAGAGTGCTTGAGGCAAACGGCGTTTACGGAGTGCAGATTGAGCATGTAAGCGGAAATCTCACAGACCATTTTGACCCACGCACAAACACCATTCGTCTTTCCGACAGTGTGTATTCGTCTACAAGCGTTGCGGCAATCGGAGTTGCTGCGCACGAGGCGGGACACGCGGTGCAGTATGCTAAAGGCTATGCTCCAATGAAGTTCCGTGCGTTTATTATCCCTGTTACAAACATCGGTTCGAACCTTGCAATGCCGCTCATACTTCTCGGTATTGTTCTTAGTATGCCATTTCTTGCAGAACTCGGTATTTTAGCATTCAGTTTTTCAACTCTGTTTCAGCTTGTAACGGTTCCTGTTGAGTTTAATGCATCAAAAAGAGCAATGGCTGCAATTGAAAGTGAGACCGACGATCCAAGCGAGATAAAGGGCGCAAAAAAGGTGCTTAAGGCAGCGGCGCTCACTTATGTTGCTGCGCTTGCAGTATCGCTTGCAAACCTTCTCCGCCTTATCATGATTGTTAACGGCGGCAGACGCAGAAACTGATGGATATACGCAAAACGGCTCTGTCACTCCTTCGTGATGCAGAGCAAAACGATAAATATGTGTCGCTCTCACTATCTGCGCTTCTTGACGGAGCCGAGTGCGACGAGCGCGACCGCGCACTGCTCACTACTCTTGTTTACGGAGTTACAGAGCGCCGCGTAACGCTTGATTATTACATCGAAAAACTTGCAGGGCGTCCTTGCGATAAAATCGGCGCAAGGCTGCTTATGACGCTGAGACTTGGACTTTACCAACTTATGTTCCTTGACCGCATACCGCCCCATGCTGCAGTGAGCGAAACGGTGCGGCTTGGAAAAAGCCAGGGTGAGCGCGCATTTTTAAACGGTGTGCTGCGCGGATATCTCCGCGATAAAGAAAAAATTGTGCTTCCCGATGATTTCGAGGAGCGCCTTTCGGTGAAGTATTCATTCCCCAAGGGCATTGTAGCTCTTATGCATAAAAATCTCGGCGATAAAACCGAAGAGGTTTTGCACGCACTTTCCAAAAATCCGCCGATTACAATTTGCATAAATACGCTCGTTATGAGTGTTGGAGAAGCGCTTGAAAAACTCACTTTGGCAGGATTTAACGCCAAAGCTTGCGAAACCGCGCCGAGAGGAATAATGGTTTTTGGCAATGTAAGTTTTAAAACTCTTTGCTCAACCTTGGGCGAAAATGCATTTTTCGTTCAGGATGAGGCGTCGCAGATTGCAATAAGCGTGCTTGCACCGGCAAAGGGTGCAACTCTTGCAGATGCTTGTGCATGTCCCGGCTCAAAGAGTTTTCATGCGGCAGTATTTATGGAAAATCTCGGAGAGATACATTGCTACGATTTGCACGAGAGCAAGCTTTCGCTTGTTGAAAGCGGAGCAAAAAGGCTTGGAATTGATATCATAAGCGCGTCCGCTCGCGATTCGCGAAATTGCGATGAAAAGCTTATCGGTAAGTGTGACTTTGTTATATGCGATGTGCCCTGTAGCGGCCTTGGTGTCATGGCAAAAAAACCGGAGATAAGATATCATGACGCATCTCTTTATAAGGAACTTGCACCCCTCGGATTTGACATACTTTCCGCCAGTGCTAAATATCTTAAAAGCGGAGGGCGCATGCTTTACTCCACCTGTACACTTACAAAGGAAGAAAACGAAGACAATTTTTACCGTTTTCTCTCCGAGAATAAAGGTTTTAAGTTTGTTGATTTCTCGCTTGGTGAAGTGGAAAGTACACGCGGTTGTGCGACACTTTTGCCAAACGGATTTCATGACGGATTTTTTATCGGCTTAATAGAAAAGGATTAATTATGGCTAAAATCGACATCGGCTCAATGACTTTAAGCGAGCTTGAAGAATATATAGTTTCAATCGGCGAAAGCCGTTTTCGGGCAAAGCAGATCTATACATGGCTTTGCCGCGGTGTCGATTTTGGCGACATGTCAAATTTGTCAAAGCCGCTGCGCGAAAAGTTAGCAGAAAACTGCTACAGCGGCATACCGCACATAGAGAAAAAACTTGTGAGCCGCATTGACGGTACTGTAAAATATCTTTTCGGCTTTCCTGACGGCGAATGCGTTGAGTCGGTTGTCATGTTTTACAAGCATGGCACCACGATCTGTATTTCTTCGCAGGTAGGATGCCGTATGGGATGCAAATTCTGTGCATCCACTATAGGCGGAAAGGTGCGAGACCTTACTGCCGGCGAGATGCTCGGTCAGGTTGCTGCAGCGCAGAAAGATATCGGCGAGCGAATTGACGGCATTGTTATGATGGGCATCGGCGAGCCGCTTGACAACTATAATAACGCGATTAAATTTTTAAAACTTGTTACAAGTCCGGACGGACTTAATATAGGTGCAAGGCATATTTCGCTTTCCACCTCCGGGCTTGTGGATAAAATCGCAGAACTTGAAAAAGAAAACTTTCAAATTACACTTTCCATATCACTTCACGCATCGAATGATGAGCGCAGAAGCGCACTTATGCCGGTTAACAGAAAATGGGGAGTGGACGAACTGCTGAGCGCAGTCAAACACTATTTTGAAGCGACCGGCAGGCGTGTTTCGATAGAATACACACTTATTGCAGGGCAAAATGACAGCGAGCAGGATGCAAAAGAACTCGGTGCGCTGTTGCGCAAGTATTTTGCAAAGCAGGATGCCCTGCACATAAACCTTATTCCCGTAAATCCGGTAAAAGAGAGCGGATTTATGCAAGGGGATAGGCGCAGTGTAGAGAAATTCCAGAAGACACTGGCCGACATGGGGCTCACCGCAACGGTGCGCCGCACGCTTGGCCCTGACATAAATGCCTCATGCGGACAACTCCGCAGAAAGGAGAGTACTTGAGATGAAACATTTTGCAATAACTGATGTGGGTATGGTTCGTGAACTCAATGAAGATACCTACCTTGTAAAAGAATATGGCGATGCAACTCTTCTTGCCGTTTTTGACGGCATGGGAGGCGCAAATGCAGGTGAAACGGCATCTGCCATTGCACGCGATGAAGTGGAGAAGTATTTTACAAGCTTTTTTGAAAACTTCGGCAGAACAGAGCCTGCAGCAGTGCAGGCGGCGCTTGCCAGTGCTGCGGACCGTGCAAATTTCAAGATTTTTTCACTTGCCAGTGCTGACAAAGAATACGAGGGTATGGGAACCACCATGGTTGCGGCACTTTGCATTTCGGATAAGGTGTATGTCGCCAATATCGGTGACAGCCGCGCTTATCTCATAGACAAGGACGGCGCATATCAGATAACCCGCGACCATTCATTTGTACAGTATCTTGTTGACATCGGCAAGCTTACGCCGGAGGAGGCGAGAAACAGCTCGCAAAAGAATATTATCACACGTGCAGTCGGCGTTGACAAAGAGGTTAGCGTGGATGTTTCGGTTATTGAGCAAAAGCAATATAAGGGAAAAACCTTGCTTCTTTGTTCGGACGGACTTTCAAATTATATAGGAAACGGTATGCTTTGCGACCTTTGCAAGGCACATAAAACACCCGAGGAGTTTGCCAAAGTTCTTGTTGCTACTGCAAACGAAGCAGGCGGACACGACAACATAACCGCGGTAGTCGCAAAACTAAAATAACGGAGAAAAAAATGGATCAGTATAATAACTATATCGGCCTTACGCTTGATGGACGATATACCATAAAAAGACTTGTCGGTTTTGGCGGCATGGCAATGGTGTTTGAGGCGGACGATACTTTCCGCAAAACGGTTGTTGCGCTCAAGATACTTAAAGAGGAATTTGCGTCCGACGAGATCTCGGTGCAGCGTTTTATAAACGAATCAAAAGCGGTACTCATGCTCTCCCACGCCAATATCGTAAAGATTTTTGATGTTTCGGTAAAAGGCGAGCATAAGTATATCGTTATGGAATACATTGACGGTATTACATTAAAGGCTTACATTGACCGCAAGGGCGCACTTTCGGTAAAAGAAACAATTTCTTATACCATTCAGATTCTCCGTGCACTTGAGCATGCGCATATCGGAGGTGTTATTCACCGTGATATCAAGCCGCAAAATATTATGCTGCTCAAAAACGGACAGATAAAAGTTACCGACTTCGGCATTGCAAAGCTTCCCGATGCAAAGACGCTTACCGCAACGGACAAGGCTATCGGAACAGTTTATTATATCAGCCCCGAACAGGCTGCAGGCGAAAAGGGAATTGACCGCCGCACCGACCTCTATTCGGTTGGTGTAATGATGTATGAGATGCTTACGGGCAAGCTCCCGTTTGACGGAGAAAATCCTGTAAGTATTGCGCTCAAGCAGATAAATGAGCAGCCCAAGGCACCCACAGAGCTTCAAAACAGTATTCCTAAGGGGCTTGAGCAGATCATTCTTTTTGCGATGGAAAAGGATAAGGACAAGCGTTTCCAGACGGCAACACAGATGATCGAGCTTTTGCAAAAGGTCAGAGATAATCCGATGGTTATATTCCGTCAGAAGAAACAGTCGGACACTGCAAAAAAGAAGAAAAAATCCTCGATGATGCCCATTATTATCGGCGTTGTCAGTGCATTTTTGCTTGTGTTTTTGATAAGCGGCGTTGTGCTTATAAATAATCTTTTCTTCAGTGACGCGGCAACCGAGGAGAATACGGTAAGGGTTGCAGACTATGTTGGCAAATCTTATGCCGAAATCGAAGATAAAATCAAGGAAGAGTTTATAATCAAGCGCGTTTATATTGCAAGTTCAAAGGAAGAAAAGGGCATCATTCTCCGCCAGTCGCCTACAGCCGGCGAAAAGAAAAACAGCACTGAGATCACACTTTATATCGGTGAGGGTGTTGAGGAGGTAGTTATTGAAAACTATCTTAACAAGACGCGTATGGAGGCAGAAGTTGACCTTGCCAACAAGGGGCTTAAATACGATTATATGTATGAGCCGAGTTCCACTGTGACAAGCGGCAGAGTAATTTCAACATTGCCTGCAGCCGGAGAAACCGTAACAGTTGGCACAACCGTAACGCTTATTCTGAGCAGCGGTGAGGACCTTTCAAGCGCGGATGTAACCACCATGCCGCTTCTTGTGGGGCTTTCCACAGAGAAGGCATATGAACTTCTTGTTAAGGACGGGCTTCGTTTCAGTGCCGTTTACTATGAGTATAGCGAGGAATACGGTAAGGGTGAGATTATTGAGCAATCACCCGTTGACGGAACTATCGTTCCAAAGGGGATAACCAAGGTTTCGCTTGTAATTTCAAAGGGCGCACCTCCCAAAACGACATCCACAGTTCCCGAAATAAACGGAATGACTCAGAGCATTGCAGAGGCGCTTCTCAAAACAAATGACCTTGCAGTTGGCTCAGTATCTTATGAATACAATGACGATGTGGATATAGGTGTAGTATTTGGACAGATTCCGTCACACGGAAGCGTTGTTGACATCGGTTCGTCGGTTTCTTTTCTTGTTTCAAAGGGACCGCAGCCGTACATACCGCCGGAAACTACATCTACCCCCGTAACCGAAGAACCTTCGGAAACAACTGAAGAGACCGAAGTTAACATACCGGATGAAACTACCGCAGCAACAAAGCCCCATGACCCAATATCAGGACGGTTTAATTAATATGAAGCAAAACGGAAAGATAATAAAAGGCGTCGGCGGAAAGTATACCGTGAAACTCGGCGACAGGCTTATCACCGCACGTGCGCGCGGAGTATTCCGCCACGAGCAGATTTCGCCTGAGGTCGGCGACAACGTAACGCTTCGTATTGAAAACGAGGGCGACGCATATATCGAGGATATTTGCGAGAGAAAGAATCTGCTAATTCGCCCGCCAATGGCAAATCTTGACTATATGTTTATAACAGCGGCTGCGGCAAAACCGGCTCCTATTCCGGCAACGCTCGATAAGCTTAGCGCAATTTGCGTGCACTCGGATATAACGGCAGTTTTTGTTATAACCAAGTGCGACCTTGACCGTGAAAACGGCGAGCGGCTTGCATCGCTTTACCGTAATAGCGGATTTACTGTTTTTACTCTTAGTGCAGAGGACGGAGAGGGAATTGAGGACTTAAAGGCATTCCTCATGGAAAACTTAAAGGACAAGACCGCCGCTTTTGCAGGTGCATCCGGAATTGGAAAATCCACACTTTTAAACGCGATATTTCCCGAGCTTTCACTTGCCACAGGCGGAATCAGTGAGAAAATAGCGCGCGGCAAGCACACAACACGCCATGTGGAACTTTTTGAGGCGTTTGGTGGACTTGTGGCAGATACTCCCGGTTTCAGCATGCTTGATTTTATGCGTTTTGACTTTATGAATGTTGACGATTTGCCGTACGCTTTTCCGGAATTTGAAGAGTACCTCGGCAGGTGCAGATATAAAAAATGTACGCATCTTTGCGAGGACGGCTGTTCCGTTGTTGAGGCACTTCGCGACGGAAAGATTGAAAAATCCCGTCACGAAAGTTACGTTGAACTGTATAATATATTAAAAGATAAAAAAGAGTGGAAAAAGAATGTGCAACATTGACTATATGTGAGGTATCATTATGGGCAAAAAAGCAAAAATCAATATAGATATAACTCTACCCGATTTTAAAAAGCTTAAGCGGAACGTCAAAAAGGTAGTCCGCGATATAAAATATGATGTTGCGGCTATTCGCGACCGCGACCCTGCGGCAACGAGCGACCTTGAGGTTATGCTGCTTTACTCCGGTTTTCACGCAGTGCAGCTTCACCGTGTTGCAAATGCGCTCCATAAGCGCGGACATAAGTTCAGTGCGCGTGCGATAAGCCAGGGGGCAAAGTTTTTAACGGGTATCGAGATTCACCCCGGCGCTACCATTGGCAAGGGACTTGTTATTGACCATGGCAGCGGCGTTGTAATTGGCGAAACAGCAGAAATCGGCGACAACTGCACACTTTATCAGGGCGTAACTCTCGGCGGTACCGGTAAGGATACCGGCAAGCG
>SVRG01000107.1 GCA_015064965.1 Oscillospiraceae bacterium | reverse complement strand
CTTTCAGTCGGGATTACGTTCACCTAAAAGAATTCTGTATTTCTGATAAAAGCTTTCAAAATATTCGCCGTCAAGAGCATCTCTTATCTTCTGCATAAGCTCATTGTAGAAATAGAGATTATGAAGTACACAAAGGCGCATGCCAAGAAGTTCACGCGCTTTAAACAAGTGACGGATATATGCTCTGCTATAATCGCGGCAAGCAGGACAGTTGCATCCTTCATCAATTGGGCGGGGGTCATCTATAAATCGCTCGTTATTAATGTTCATTTTTCCGTGCCAAGTAAAAAGATTACCGTGTCTTGCATTACGGCTTGGCATAACACAGTCGAAAAAGTCAACGCCGCGATGAACCGCTTCAAGAATGTTAACAGGAGTGCCAACGCCCATCAGATATCTAGGCTTGTTAACAGGCATGTGGGGCTCAACCACTTCGATAATGCGATACATTTCAGAAGCCTCTTCGCCAACCGCAAGACCGCCAATTGCATAACCGTCAAGATCTAGCTTTGCGATCTCTTTCATATTTGCAACTCGCAAATCTTCATAGGTGCTACCTTGGTTAATGCCAAAAAGCATCTGATTTTTATTAATAGTATCGGGAAGCGAATTCAGACGCTCCATTTCGGCTTTACATCTGTGAAGCCAACGGATTGTACGCTCGCTTGACATTTTAGCATATTTATATGTGGTTGGGTTTTCAACACATTCATCAAAAGCCATTGCAATAGTTGATGCAAGGTGGGACTGAATCTGCATACTTTCCTCAGGGCCCATGAATATCTTTTTGCCATCCATATGAGAGGCAAAATACACGCCCTCTTCTTTGATTCTTCTAAGTTTTGCAAGTGAAAACACCTGAAATCCGCCGCTATCGGTAAGCACAGGCTTGTCCCAGTTAAAGAATTTATGAATTCCACCTAGCTTATAAATCAACTCATCACCGGGACGAATATGAAGATGATACGTGTTGGAGAGTTCAACCTGACAATTGATTTCTTTTAAATCAGTAGTAGATATACCACCTTTTACAGCAGCACTGGTGCCAACATTCATAAAAACCGGAGTTTGAATTACACCGTGTACGGTATGGAATTCGCCTCGGCGTGCCTTGCCTTCTGTTTTAATAAGTTTAAACATTTTTATTCCTTTTTTTAAAAAAATTATTCTCTGCCGAACTGTCTATCGAGTTCATGCTTGGTTAGATTGATTACAACCGGCCTGCCATGAGGACATACAGTTATATCGGGGATTGATAAAACTTTTTCAACAACAAATCTTACATCGCTTTCGCTGTCAAATCTGCCGCCCTTCATTGCGGCCTTACAAGATGCCTGATACAATGCTTTCTCATACACATCCTGCTTTGTTATAATGGCATCTCCGGTTCCTTCAGCAAGTCGGTCGGCAATCGTAGCAAAAACGTCCTCAACATCTGAAATTTTAAGCGCAGACGGTATTTGGTTTATTCTGACTTGTCTGTGCTTTTCCTCGACTTCAAAATCAAATCCGATTTCTTTAAAGCTATCGGAAAACTCGCAGACAGCGTTAAAGTCGCTCTGTGAAAGTCCCAGTGTTATCGGAACTAATAGAATCTGTGGCATTACAGTTGCGTCATGTAGTTTTCCACGCAAATTTTCAAACAAAATACGCTCGTGGGCAGCGTGTTTATCTATGATTACTACCTTGCCTTCCGTTTCAACAAAAATGTATGTATTAAACGCAACACCCACGATTCTGTAGTCAGGAAGTGGGATTTCGTTTTTTGAAACCGCATTGCTATTAGGTGTAATCTCGTCTGCAAAATCGGTTTTCGGAACAAATTTAGGCGTGTCTGCAGGAGCAGGCGCATACCTCGAAGGTATGTTTAGTTCTTTTCTTGCCTGCTCACGAAAATCATCGGAAACTTTTGAATAAAAAGGAAGATCTCCGATTGAATCCAATTTTAGTTGTTCAGGAGTTATTGTTGCACGATCAACTCTGTCCACCACGGGAACAAAGGCGTTTGTCGCCGGCCGTGTAAATGTAGCAACCGGGCTACGCAAAACTAAATCCGGACGTTCTGTGTTATTTTCAATAGTGCTTCTGACAGCATAGTAAACGGTATCAAAAATCAGTTTTTCGTTAGAAAACTTAACTTCAAGCTTTGCGGGATGAACATTTACGTCAACTGCGCTTGGATCTATATCAATAAACAGAACACATGAAGGAAACTTTTCAGGAGCAATATAAGAAGAATATGCCTGTTCGAGTGCGGCCATTGCCGTGCGACTCTTAACATATCTATGGTTTATGAAGAAATTTTGAAAATTTCTCGTTGGTTTGACATTCTCGGAAGTACCGATAAAACCGTACACATCTATTCCTTCACCGTGGCACTTTACAGAAAGCAAACGTTTTGCAAAATCTTTGCCGAGTATCGAAAAGATCGCGTGCTCAAGCTTGCCATCCCCTGCACTTTCAAGTTTAACTGTTCCGTCCGAAATCAATTTAAATGCGATTTCAGGGTGCGAAAGCGCAACCTTTTCAACTGCAGCACACACAGCAGATGCTTCGGTAGAATCTTTCTTTAGAAACTTTCGTCTAGCAGGGACATTTGCAAATATTTCTTCAACGGTTATCGTCGTTCCGTTTGGACAACCGGCATCACCAACTTCCAAAATTTCTCCACCATCGGCATATAACATTGTGCCGTTGGGTGCATCCTTAGTTTTGGAAATGATTCGAACTTTAGAAACTGAAGAAATTGCAGCAAGTGCTTCGCCACGGAAACCAAGAGTAAAAATGGCATTTAAATCCGTTGCTTTTTGAATTTTACTTGTTGCATGCCGTTTTAAGGCAAGCGGCATATCTTCGGGAGAAATACCGCTTCCGTTATCGGAAACACGAATAAACGAAACGCCGCCGTTTTTAATTTCAACAGTAATCTGCGTAGCGTGTGCATCAATGGAGTTTTCTATAAGTTCCTTAACGACCGATGCAGGTCTATCAACAACCTCTCCGGCTGCAATTAGATTTGCAACATGTGCATCCAGCACATTAATCCTTCCCATTAACACACACCGCCTTTCATTTTAATATTTTTTTAAGCTCATAAATTAAATTCATAGCTTCGATTGGAGTTAAAGTATTTATGTCAACCGAACGAAGCTTGTCAGCGACTTCTTTTTCTTCGCTTGCAGATAGCATAGAAAGCATATCAAAGCTTTCTTCCTGTATTTGAACGGAAGCGGGCTTTGGAACTGCATTTTCGCCGTTCTCGATTCCTTTGAGAACCTCTTTTGCACGGCGAATAACCTCGCCGGGGACTCCTGCGAGTTTAGCAACCTCAATGCCGTAACTGTCATCCGCTGCGCCGCGTACGATTTTTCTCAAGAAAGTAATATCGTCGCCGCGTTTCTTTGCAGCTATATTATAGTTAACAACACCTTCAAACTCGTTTTCAAGTACCGTAAGTTCATGATAATGAGTAGCAAACAGAGTTTTAGCACCGATTTTTTTGCCTAAAGTGTACTCGGCAACTGCACGCGCAATACTCATACCATCATATGTACTTGTGCCGCGACCGATTTCATCATAAACAATCAAGCTATGCTTTGTTGCATTGCGAAGAATATATGCAACCTCGTTCATCTCAAGCATAAATGTAGATTGTCCGGAGGCGAGATCGTCAGATGCGCCTACTCGGGTAAAAAGCTTGTCAACAATTGAAACAACCGCACTATCTGCAGGTACAAAAGAGCCAACCTGTGCCATAAGTGTGATCAATGCCACCTGGCGCATGTAAGTTGATTTGCCAGCCATGTTAGGACCTGTAATAAGCAGCAGTCTGTTTCTGTCGGTGTCAATCAAAGTATCGTTAGGAATAAAGTAAGAATCCGAAATGAACTTTTCAACCACCGGATGTCGGCCATTCTTAATATCAATTCTGCCGTCAATTGCAAGTTCAGGGCACACATAGCGATTCTTTGCCGCAACAGTAGCAAGACTTATATAAACATCAAGTTTTGCAAGCATCGCTGCACTTTGCTGAATTCGGGCAGAATTATCTGCAAGATATTCGCGAATCTGCTGGAATATACTATACTCCATAGCGGCAAGTTTATCATTCGCGCCAAGAATCGTTGATTCAAAATCCTTCAACTCTTGTGTAATATATCTTTCACAATTAGTAAGGGTTTGTTTTCTGATATAGTTATCAGGAACCTGATCAAGCTGCGACTTGGTTACCTCAATATAGTAACCAAATACGCGATTATAGCTAACTTTTAAGTTCTTAATTCCTGTAGTTTCGCGCTCTTTGGCTTCAAAGTTTTCAACATATCCTTTTCCGCCGTCACGAATAGAACGCAGATTATCAATCTCTGCATTATATCCGTCTTTGATTATTCCGCCTTCGCGAATTGTAAGCGGAGCTTCGGGATGGATCGCATCAAAAAGCAGAGTTCTTATGTCGTTTAAATCATCCATTCCGTGAAAAATTTCGACAAATTCTTCGCATTCAAGAGAAGACATAAGTTTTTTAACCTCAGGTATTACGGATACACTTCCTAAAATGGCAAGCATATCCCTTGCATTGGCAGAGCCGTATGCGATTTTTGCCATAAGTCTCTCAAGGTCAAGCACTCCGCTTAAAATATCATGCAATTCCTCACGCACCATATAGTCATTGTATAAGGCGGTGACCGCCGATTGCCGGCGCATAATTTCAGGAATGGAACGAAGCGGATGCAGGAGCCATGAACGAAGCATTCGTGCTCCCATGGCTGTTTTGGTTTTATCAAGTACCCATAAAAGAGAGCCTTTTTTCTCTTTTGTGCGCATAGATTCTGTAATTTCAAGGTTTCTATGCGTACTTACATCAAATTCAAGATACTGTGAATCCGAATATACGTTTAATTCATTGATAAAAGAAATATCAGTTTTTTGAGTTTCTTTAATATATCCCAAAAGCGCAGACACAACTTTTTTAGAGACTCCCGAAAGCTTGTCCGTATCATACTCGCTAAACTGATTTTTTACAATTTCAGTAGCATCAAGCACTTCAAATCTAAAGCTTTGATCATAGCTTGCAAGAGACTGCATTCTCTCAGCAACGAAGCTATCAAGCGCTTTATCATAACCAAGCGAAGAATTGATCAGAATTTCACTGGGTGAATATGAAGCAAGCTCATTAATAAGACGCTTGGTTTTTCCGTCACCTGTACATTCGGTAGAATATACACATCCGGTGGAAATATCAGCAAACCCCACAGAATATACATCTCCCGACAGATAGATGGCACATAAAAAGTTGTTTTTCTGATCAGAAAGCAACGAACTTTCAGTTACGGTTCCGGGCGTGACTATTTTTACGACCTCACGTTTTACAAGGCCTTTTGCAAGTGCGGGATCCTCGGTTTGCTCGCAAACAGCAACCTTATATCCTTTTTCTACAAGTCTGCCTATATAGACATCCGACTTGTGGAACGGAACACCGCACATAGGTGCGCGTTCTTCCATACCGCAATCCCTGCCGGTAAGAGTAAGCTCCAACTCACGCGAGGCTGTTAAAGCGTCATCAAAAAACATCTCATAAAAGTCGCCGAGACGGTACATGAGAATATAATCTTTATAATTGTTTTTTACTTCAAAATACTGAAGCATCATAGGAGTATATCCCATAAATTCACCTCGTAGACTTTTTGTTAAAATTTAGTGGCAACCACCGCAAGATGAGCAGTTTCCGGAGCATGCACTGGCGCTCGGACGTTCACCGGTAACTTCAAAATTGATTTCGTCATTAACAAGATTCATAAGTTCGCCAACACCCTCCTGAGCAGCCATGTACTGCTGATAAACGGGATTGCCGATAATCTCATTGTAGAGTTCACCGATACGCTTCTTGATTGAAGCCATCAATTCCTCGTCATGCTCTGCTTTTTTGTATTCTTCTGCAAGAGCTTTATTATGAGCATTGTACTCAGTAATAGCAGCCTGAACGGTTTTGTCCGTCTCATATGC
>SVRG01000106.1 GCA_015064965.1 Oscillospiraceae bacterium | reverse complement strand
GGGGAGTGGAAACGCTTGTGGAACCGAGGGTATCGTACCCCATCTTGGTGATGAGGCAATCTTCGGGATATTCTACGGTAAAGTGCATCATCCATGTGCAGAGATACCATGCGATCTTTTCAGCACATGCGATGTATTTTTCATCCTTGGTTACCTCATAGAGTGCAAGTGCATCGCGCAACAGGGGTGATGAGGATTCTTTGTCGATGGAATATGTGTCAAGTGCGCCTGCGGTGGTAAAGCCATCGCGCTCAAGACCGCCGTAGTAGAAGTCAAAAGCCTTTACGGCGGAGTCAAGGAACTTCTTGTCGCCGCTCTTTTTGTATGCAGTGATGATGGGGAGAACGAGGAAGCAGCCGATGGTGCCTTTCTTTGCGAGAATTTCGCCCTCATCGTTCCATGATTTTGCAAATGAGCCTTCTTCGTCCTGTTGCTTTAATGCAAAGTTGCAAATATCATATGCCGCTTCAAGGTATTCGGGCTTGTCAATGCCGATGCTTTTCAGCAAATCGTATGCTTCAAAATAACAGTCAGCACCGGTACCGATGTTGCAGGCATCGTGGCGGAGCTTGATCTTACCGTCGGGATATCTGCCAAACTTTTTGCCAACGAAGTTTTTATAGGTTTCATATGTGCATTCGCCGAGTTCCCACTTGTCAGGCTCATAGTCAGCGGGGAATTCCATATATCTCCACGGGTCAAAGTCACAGCGAGCGTTGATGTGACCTGCCTTGTGCTTACCATACTTGAGCCATGAATCGTGAACTTCAATTGCGGTATCAAGCTTTTCTTTGTCGCCTGTCTTTATGTAGTCCCAGATAAATGCATTTGCCATTGATGCGCTCTGACCGACCCAGCCGATTTCATAGCGATGCTCGGTTTTTCTGTAGCAGGTAACATGGGGATGCCACTGTGAACCCATGGTAAATCCGGCAAAGCCGTCTTTTTCTTTCTGGTATAAGAAACGGCAGTATGCAATTGAAAGTCGGTAAAGTTCTTTTGCGCTCATCGGTGCTTTGAAAGCGTGTCCGTAGTAGCGCCATGCAAAGTCGAGCAGACTGTCATAGCGGTGTTTTTTGCCGTTTGACGGTTTCGCAAGGATTATCGCCTCAAAGGTATCGCGAGGCTCCATTGTGCCTTGGAAGGGATCGCCCCAGAAATGGCGCTGAAGGGTTCGCGGCTTTTCCTCTTCGGGGAAAATGATTACATGGAGTTTGCCGCCGTCAGTCTTGTAGAGTGAGCAGGCATTGTTATCGTTTTCCTTTGCCATGAGGGAAACGGAAATCTCATCGTTTTCGCTGTAGGTACATGCAGGGATCGTAGCGCGGTGCGATGCCCATGACCACGGTGTGCCATCTTCGTCAAAGTCACCCACGTATTCTGCGAGTGTGCCCCAGCCGTTTCCGTTGTAACTGATACCGGGAACCATGGTAAAAGTGGGGTCGCCGATAAAGAGGAGCTCCATGCGCATATTATCGGTGGGGGCTGCGGTTTTGCGCACCCATTTCCACGCGCCGTCTTCAATCGGTTCAAAAGTGTCGGTGGCTCCGTCTGCGGAGATGATTTTTGCATATGGCTTGCCGTTCACTGCTATGGCATAGCCGTTTTCGTATCGTATGATTTCGGTCATTGTTTGTCGCCTAACCCTTCATGTGTTTTTATTCTATTATAACATTTTTTACAGCTTTGGCAACACAAATATCAATTTAAGCTACATATATTTGTATCAGTTTTTATATTGACTTTGAAAAAAACGGGGTATAAACTTTGATTAGTATATAATGTTTCAGGAGGAAACCGAAATGATAAGTACAAGAAAACTCGATTTTGATTTTAAGGGTAAAACCGCTATTGTAACAGGTGCGGCAAGCGGCATGGGCAAGCTTACAAGCGAGCGTTTTGCAGAGTGCGGCGCCAATGTAGTGCTTACTGACGTTAATCCCGAAGCTGTTGAAGCAGCGGCGGCTGAAATCAGAGCAAACGGCGGCAGCGCAATCGGTGTGGTTGTAGACGTGCGCGATTTTGAGCAGATCGAGGCGGCTAAGAATAAAACCATCGAAACCTTTGGTTCAATTGATATTTTGGTTAACTGCGCAGGCGGTGCATCCGTGCGTGTAAATAAAATCAAAGAGCCTTTCAAGGATTTTCCGCTTTGGGCGCTTGACTGGGGTATTGATGTAAACCTTAAAGGTCCGCTTTACTTTACAAGAAGCGTAATCGGACAGATGATAGAGCAGAAGAGCGGTGTAATTATTTATCTTGGCTCTATTGCAGGTGCAGAAGGCGGCAGCGGTTCGTCATGCGATTATTCCACAGCAAAAGCAGGCCTTATGTACGGTACCACAAAGTCCATCGCACAGTACGGTGCGCCATACGGTATCCGTTGTAACTGTGTATCTCCCGGTCCTGTTCTTACAAGAGAGGCAATGGGCAAGATGAGCACACTTTTGAACCGCGCGGCAGAGCCGATTGAGATCGTTAATCTCATCACTTATCTCTGTTCTGACGAGGCTGCATTTATCACCGGCTCAAATTATATGATAGACGGTGGCAGAGTTTGCATGCCCAAGCGTTCCTACGCAGATATGGAAAAGAAATAAAAAAACGCCTTCGGGCGTTTTTTGTTGTGAATAAAATAAACCTTTATAAATAAAAAGTATAAATTTCATGTGAGAAATTTTCACCAATTTCGGGTTGAAAAATTCTGATTTGTTGTGTATAATATTGAATAAGGAAATTTTTAAATATTTTGAAAGGGTCAAAACATGAAAAAATTACTTTCGATTATTCTTGTTGCAATGATGCTTTCGGCATGCTTTGCTTCTTGCGGCGACACCGCTGAGACCACCGCGCCTGCAGGTTCTGTTACCGGTGAAGCTACCGCTCCTGTGGGACTTCCTTCATCCGAAGAGGTTGCAGCACTCGGTTATGCCGGCGACTTCAATATGCTTGTAAGCGGCAACTATGTTTGCAACGACTTCGACTCCGAGGGATTTGAAGATCTCCCTGAGCCCACTTTGGTGCAGACTGCTATCTATGAGCGTAACGAGGCTCTCAAGGCTGAGTACGGCATCAATGTAATCACTGAGGACGTGCAGAAGTTCGGTTCCACCAACGGTTCCGGTACAGGATTCCAGAAGCTTTATACCGAGTATATGTCCGGTACAAGCGTTTATGATGCAGCTTCCATCGGTACATATGACGTTGCAACTCTTGCATACAGCGGTCTCCTTTGGGATTTCAACAAGCTCCCCCACATTCAGCTCCAGAACAATTATTGGGACCAGAAGGCAAATAAAGACCTTGCAGTTCTTGGCAAGCTTTACTTCACCTCCGGTGACATCGGAATTGTAAACAATAAGGTTACACACGCTATCCTCTTTAACAAGGATATGATTGAAGAGTACGGCATGGAAGATCCTTATGCACTTGTAAAGGGCAACAACTGGACTTGGGAAAAACTCACCGAGCTTGTTAAGCAGGTTGGTGAAGACAAGGACCAGAACGGCGTTTACGATGCAAACGACCTTTACGGTCTTATGACATGGAAGGACCCCTCCGTTGCTATTCTTTCAAGTTCCGGCGAAAAGATCGCGGGTGTTAACGAAAAGGGCGAAATTGAGTACACTCTCATGAGCGAGCGCGTTGTTGACCTCTATGACCAGTACTCCGACCTCGTTTACGACCAGGCACACGTTTTCAACTATCAGTATGATAACGTTACCGGCGCACAGGCAGCGCAGTCCACTTGGGACACCAACCGTAACACGATCTTCAACGACAGCCGCGCACTCTTCTACCTCAACACTATCGCAACTATTGAAAAGCACCGCGACAGTGATGTAGAGTTTGGCGTGCTTCCTTACCCCAAACTTACAACCACTCAGGAGGAGTTTGGCCACGGCGTATCTCCTTATCACAGCCAGTTTATCTGCGTTCCGCTCATGTCCAAGAATGCAACTCGCAGCGGACTTGTTCTTGAGTATCTCGCAATTAAGGGTCAGGAGATTCTCCGTCCTGCATACTATGATATCACCCTTGAGGGTAAGAGCGTTCGTGATGCAGCAAGTGCTGAGATGCTCGATATCATCTTCTCGACTCGCGTATTTGACCTTGGCGCATACTACAATGTAGGTAAGGTTAAGGACAATGTCGGCAACATGACTATTACCCGTCAGACTATCACAAACATTGACGCACAGTACAGCGTTGCTGCAGAAGAGATGGTTAACACTCTTAACGAAGCATTTGCAAAACTCAAGTACTAATATTAAAAAAACGTCCGGCTTTTGCCGGACGTTTTTTGCTATAAAGAATATGTAAAATTTGTGCAATATAATAAATATGTTGCTTTTTATTGATGCCATATGTTATAATATAGTGATAAACTATGTAAAATGGGAGGAAAAGCGATGTTTGTAAGAGTGTATACGGCGGCACTTCACGGTATTGACGGTTTTGAAGTTACCGTTGAGTGCAGCGCACTTAAAAAATTGCCGGCTCTTGAAATCATCGGTCTTGCCGACACTGCGGTTAAGGAAGCGCGAGAGCGTATCCGCGCCGCAACTACAAACAGCGGTATCAAATTTCCTTCTCTTGAGATGATTGTAAACCTCGCACCTGCAAATCGCAAAAAAGAGGGCTCATCGTTTGACCTTGCCATGATTACAAGTGTGCTTGCCTGCGGCGGCACAGTGCCATCTGATGGGCTTGAAGGAAAGTCGTTTATAGGCGAGCTTTCGCTTTCGGGCGATGTAAGGGGCGTTGACGGTGTGCTCTGCATGTGCCTTGCAGCAAAGGCTCACGGAAGACGAGAGGTGTTTGTTCCTGCGTCAAACGCACCGGAGGCAAGCGCTGTACCGGATATAAAGATTTATCCTGTAAAGACGCTTTTGCAGTTAGTAAGGCATTTGCGCGGTGAAGAAATGATCGAGCCTGTTACATTTGATTACGGCATTTTTGAGCGAGGCAGAGAGCGTTTTCCGTTTGATTTTTCCGAGGTCAAGGGACAAGCTCACGCAAAACGCGCGCTTGAGATAGCTGCGGCAGGTGGACATAATGTACTGCTTATCGGCCCTCCCGGCACCGGCAAATCCATGCTTGCAAAGCGTTTTCCGTCGATTTTGCCCGAGTTTGATTTTGACGAGGCAATAGAAACCACAAAGATACATTCAATTGCAGGCATGCTGCGCGAGGATATGCCAATTATTGTAAACCGTCCGTTCCGCTCACCTCATCATACGATGAGTGCGGCAAGTCTTGTCGGCGGCGGCTCAAATCCTAAACCCGGTGAGATTTCGCTTGCTCACAACGGCGTGCTTTTTCTCGATGAACTTCCCGAATATGCCAAGAGCGTTATGGAAACATTGCGCCAACCGCTTGAGGATGGAAAGGTAACGATAACACGCGCCGCGGCAAAGGTTACATATCCGTCAAATTTCATGCTTGTAGCTGCAATGAACCCGTGCAGATGCGGTTATTTTTCGCATCCGACAAAGCCATGCACCTGCAAAGCCGGAGATATGCGTAAATATCTTTCAAAAATCAGCGGTCCGCTTCTTGACCGCATAGATATACAAATTGAGGTGGGCCCTGTCGATTTTGATGCACTTCGAGAGAGTAGCGTTGCGGCAGAGAGTTCTGACACCATCCGTCAAAGGGTAAATGCGGCACGCTCTTATGCCAAAAAGAGGTGTGAAGAGGGCGGCACCGCGCCGATAAAAAACTCGGACATGACTACGCGCGATATCGAAAAATATTGCATACTTACCGATGATGCATCAAAGCTTTTGAAGGCGGCTTTTGACACTCTGGGAATGTCAGCAAGGGGCTATGATAAGATACTGCGCCTTTCGCGCACTATTGCAGATCTTGATTTTTCAACTCAGATAGAAGCGCGTCATATTTCAGAAGCGATCAAGCTTCGCTCGCTTGATAAAAAGTATTTTAATCAGTAAAAAAAGTTTAAAAAAATTCAAAAAAACACTTGCTTTTTACCGCATTTGTTTAAAGTCAACAAAAATGAGTTTTCCACATTTTCCACTTCAAATCCGGTTGATAATGTGGAAAAACCTGAATATTTTCTGTCGAAAATGAATATTTCCCATTAAATCAAGGGTTTTTTGTATTCATTTATTCACATTTATCCACATTTTAATGTGGAAAACTTTTGTCAAGACCTTTTATGTTTTTTCATCATTTTCTACGCATTGCTCAAAACGTAGAAAAGTCGATGTTAATTTTGTGCAAATCAGAGGGAGCCATACAGTGGAT
>SVRG01000105.1 GCA_015064965.1 Oscillospiraceae bacterium | reverse complement strand
TTCTCAAACTCAACGAGCTTGGCGGCGCAAACGGTATCGGTCTTCTTGACATTGTTGAAAACCGTCTTGTCGGCATGAAGTGCCGCGGCGTTTATGAAACTCCCGGCGGAGCAATCCTCTACAAGGCGCACAGCGTGCTTGAGAGCATCTGCCTTGACAAGATGACTATGCACGAAAAGCAGAAGCTTGCCATCACTTATGCAGAGCTTGTTTACAACGGTCAGTGGTTTACTCCTCTTCGTGAGGCACTTGCCGCATTTGTTGACAAGACTCAGGAAAAGGTTACCGGTAAGGTTCGTCTTAAGCTCTACAAGGGCAACATGATCAACGCAGGTGTCTGGAGCGACTATTCGCTTTACAGTGAGGAAATCGCAACCTTCGGCGAAAGCGACTATGATCAGAAGGACAGCGCAGGATTTATCAACCTCTACGGTCTGCCGATCAAGGTTCAGGCTATGGTTGACGCAAAGAACAAAAAGTAAAACACTTGTCAAGCGCCCTTTCGGGGCGCTTGACATATTTCATTTTTTAAAAAGGAAAATAAAATGGCAAAAATGTGGGCGGGCCGCACCGACGGTCTTACAAACAGCCTTGCAGACGATTTTAATTCGTCAATTGGCTTTGACTCAAGAATGTACAAGCAGGATATAACCGGAAGCATGGCGCATGCCGCAATGCTTGCAGCCTGCAATATAATCACATCCGACGAGGCAGATACGCTTATCGGCGGACTTGAACAGATACTTTGCGATATTGAGAGCGGCGCACTTGAAATTGACATGACCGCAGAAGACATTCATATGTTTGTCGAGCAAGTGCTGACCGAAAGACTTGGCGATGTTGGCAAAAAGCTTCATACTGCGCGCAGTCGCAATGACCAGGTTGCGCTTGATGTGCGTATGTATCTGCGTGAGGAAATCGACACGGTAAGCGCACAGATACGCGACCTCATTGAGGCACTGATTGACAAAGCGCAGGCTCACAAGTCCACAATTATGCCGGGTTACACCCATCTTCAGCGTGCGCAGCCGATTGTTTTCGGTCATCATTTAATGGCATATGCAATGATGCTACTGCGCGACCTTGAAAGGCTTTCAGATACAAGAAGGCGCATGAATTTTTCCCCTATCGGCTGTTGTGCGCTTGCAGGAACAACATATGCAACCGACCGCCGCTTTGAGGCAGAAAAACTCGGTTTTGACGGCATTTGCCAAAACTCGCTCGACGGCGTTTCCGACCGCGATTTTGCGGTGGAGCTGCTTTCCTCGCTCTCGATCCTCATGATGCATCTTTCGCGTTTTTCGGAGGAGATCATCCTCTGGTCGAGCTGGGAGTTTAAGTTTATTGAGCTTTCAAACGAATACACAACCGGTTCGTCAATCATGCCGCAGAAGAAAAATCCCGATATGGCAGAGCTTGTAAGAGGAAAAACAGGACGTGTTTATGGCGATTTACTTGCACTTCTCACCACGCTCAAGGGGCTTCCGCTTGCATATAACAAAGATATGCAGGAGGACAAGGAAGGCGTGTTTGATGCATGCGATACCGTTAAAATGTGCCTGCCGGTATTCACCGGTATGATAAGCACGATGAATGTGCTTGAAGAAAACATGGCACAGGCTGCCAAAAAGGGCTTTATCAATGCAACCGACCTTGCCGACTATCTTGTTAAAAAGGGTATGCCGTTCCGCAGTGCATACAAGATTTCCGGACAGATCGTTGCAAAGTGCATCGCCGATGGCAAGGTGCTTGAGGACTTGACACTTGATGAATACAAAGAGTTTTCCGCCGTTTTTGAGGATGATCTGTACGGAGATATCGACCTGCTTGCCTGCGTTGAAAAGCGCATCAGCGAGGGCGGAACTTCTCAAGGTTCGGTAATGGCACAGATTGAGTATGTAAAGGAACGCTTAAACAAATGACAAAGGTATTTATTGACGGAAGCGCCGGTACAACCGGGCTTCGCATACATGAGAGACTTGCAGAGCGCGATGATATTGAGCTTTTGATTTTGCCCGAAGAGCTTCGCAAGGACACATCCGCACGAAAAGAGGCACTCCACACAGCCGACATTGCATTTTTGTGCTTGCCCGATGATGCAGCGAGAGAGGCAGTGGCACTTGCCGAGGGCTCGGCGGTTGCAATTATTGATACTTCCACGGCGCATCGCACAATTGATGGCTGGGAGTACGGATTCCCCGAACTTTACGGCAGAAGAAAGAGAATTGCAAATTCAAAGCGCATCGGAAATCCCGGCTGCCATGCAAGCGGATTTATCGCACTTGTTGAGCCGCTCATGCGCGCAGGTCTTATAAAAAAGAATGTCAATCTCTCCTGCTTTTCGCTCACCGGTTATTCCGGCGGCGGCAAAAAGATGATTGCCGAGTATGAGGGAGAAAGCAGAGATACTTTGCTTGATGCTCCGCGTATGTACGGACTCACTCAGCAGCATAAGCACCTCAAAGAGATGGTAAAGATCTGCGGCATGGATACACCGCCGATTTTTTGCCCCATTGTTGCGCCGTTTTACGCAGGCATGGAGGTAACTGTTCCCGTACATGCAAAGACGCTCGGTGCAGGTATTGACGAGGTTGCCTCAATTTATAAATCGTATTATAAAAACGGACTTGTAAAATTTGTAGACGTTGCCGACGAGGGTGGGTTGCTCAGCGCAAACGCTTTCGCAGGGCGCGATGATATGCAGATCACAGTTTGCGGCAATGACGAGCGCATTTTGCTTGTTGCAAGATATGACAATCTTGGCAAGGGGGCATCAGGCGCTGCGATACAGAACATGAATATCCTTCTCGGATGTGACGAGGACAAGGGATTGGTTATATAAAAATAACATTGAGGTAACTTTTTATAAAAAGGGATTCTCGTACCAAAGAAAGGGTTAACTATGAAGATTATTTCAGGCGGTGTGTGTGCCGCAAAAGGCTTTACCGCGGGCGGAGTGCATTGCGGAGTTCGCAAGAATCGCACCAAGCGCGACCTCGCCATGATTTTCAGCGAAAAAAAGGCAAGTGCGGCAGCGGTATATACCACAAATCTTGTTAAGGGCGCGCCGCTCACCGTTACTAAAAATAACATTGCAGATGGCTATGCACAGGCGGTGATCTGCAATAGCGGCAATGCAAATACATGCAATGCCGATGGCATTGAAATTGCTGAAAAGATGTGTGCAATTGCCGCAGAAACGCTTGGTATTTCTGCAAAAGATGTGGTTGTAGCATCCACAGGCGTTATCGGTCAGCCGCTTTCCATTGCTCCGTTTGAAAGCGGTATTCCTGCGGCGAAAGCGGTGCTTTCAACTGACGGCAGCGATGCCGCGGCAGAGGGCATTATGACTACCGACACTGTTAAAAAGGAAATTGCAGTAGAGTTTGAGCTCGGCGGCAAGGTGTGCCATATCGGCGGCATTGCAAAGGGCAGCGGCATGATTCATCCCAATATGGCAACCATGCTTGTGTTTATCACAACTGATGCAAATATCGCGCCCGAAATGCTCGGGAAGGCACTTTCAAGCGACATTGCCGACACATTCAACATGGTCAGCGTAGACGGCGACACTTCTACAAACGATATGGTTACCGTGCTTGCAAACGGTATGGCTGAAAACGAATGCATCTGTGCAGACGGCGCGGATTTTGCCGAGTTTATGAAGGCGCTCAATACTGTAACGGTTTATCTTTGCAGATGTATTGCAGGCGACGGAGAGGGTGCAACAAAGCTTCTTGAGTGCAATGTAAGCGGCGGCAAGGATGTCGCAAACGCTAAAACCGTTGCAAAGAGTGTTATCTGCTCAAGCCTTCTCAAGGCGGCTATGTTTGGCGCTGACGCAAACTGGGGAAGAGTGCTTTGCGCGATCGGTTACAGTGGCGCAGATGTTGATGTAAACAAAGTAGGCGTTACATTCAAGAGCCCAAAAGGTGAAATCACCGTTTGCGTAAACGGCGCAGGTGTTGACTTCTCCGAGGAAAAGGCAAAAGAGATCTTGCTTGAAAAAGAAATTGAAATCAATATCACCCTCGGTGACGGCAATGCATGTGCCACTGCCTGGGGCTGCGACTTGACCTACGATTATGTAAAAATCAACGGCGATTACAGAACGTAATACGGGGGCGTACTTTCTTAAGAAGAAAGTACCAAAGAATAACTGTAAAATACTTAACAATCAGTTTTGGCTGCTGAAAATAATTTTTTATAAAAAGGTTTGGAGAATGTGAGAAAAAGGTTCTCACATAACAAAATATATTATGATTAACGCGTTTTCAAATGCGGAGCGCGCAGAGGTGCTTACCGCGGCGCTTCCGTACATAAAGAGATACACCGGCAAAATCGTTGTAGTAAAATACGGCGGAAATGCCATGATTGACGAAAATTTAAAGCAGCAGGTTATGGAGGACATCGTTCTTCTTTGGCTCATCGGTGTCAAAATCGTGCTTGTGCACGGCGGCGGTCCGGAAATCAATGACCTCATGAACCGTCTTGGTAAAAAGGCAGAGTTTGTTGACGGGCTTCGCGTTACCGATAAAGAGACCGTTGACATTGTGCAGATGGTGCTTGCAGGCAAGGTGAACAAAACACTTGTAAATCTGCTTGAAACCAAGGGCGGCAAGGCAATGGGCATTTCCGGTATGGACGGTCAGCTTATTGTTGCCGATTTCAAGGATGAGCGTCTTGGCTATGTCGGCGAGATTAAGAAAATCAACATAGCTCCCGTTACCGACTTGCTTGAAAAGGGCTACATTCCGGTAATTTCAACAGTCGGTTGCGACATGGCGGGCAATACATACAATATCAACGGCGATACTGCGGCGGCTCATATCGCAGGTGCGCTTGAGGCGGAGCGCCTTATAATGATGACCGACATCGCAGGAATTCTGCGCGATAAGGATAAACCCGAAACGCTGATTCCCGAAGTCACTGTTGAAGAGGCACAGGAGCTTCGCCGTGAGGGTATTATTTCCGGCGGTATGATTCCTAAGGTTGAGTGCTGTATCGAAGCAATCAATCATGGAGTTGACAATGTAATCATCATGGACGGCCGCGTTCCTCACTCCATTCTGATGGAGCTTCTTACCGATGAGGGCGCAGGTACCATGGTTACAAGCCGTTCAAAGTGTGAGGAAGACGACGATGAGTGAGATTAAGGCACGCGACAAGGCATTTGTCGCAGACACATATGCGCGCTTTGACGTTGCCATTACAAGCGGCATCGGCAGCGAGCTTTATGATGAAAATGACAAGCGATATATCGACATGGGCAGCGGCATCGGAGTTACCGCTTTCGGAACAGCGGATGTTGAGTGGGTAAAGGCGGTTTCCGAGCAGCTCATGCGCGTTCAGCATACATCAAACCTCTATTATACTGAGCCTTGCGGTCGCCTTGCAGAGTTGCTCTGTAAAAAAACCGGAATGGCAAAGGTCTTTTTTGGAAATTCGGGCGCAGAGGCAAACGAGTGTGCAATCAAAATTGCACGCAAGTACGGAAGTGAGAAAAAGGGAAGCGAGTATTCCACAATCGTAACTCTTGAAAACAGCTTTCACGGTCGCACTCTGACCACGCTTGCAGCGACAGGCCAGGAGCACTATCACGAGCTTTTTCAGCCGCTTACCCCCGGTTTTGTCCATACTCCTGCAAACGATTTTGACGCAATGTGTGAGACCGTTAAAAATAACAAGGTCTGCGGTATACTCATCGAGTGTATTCAGGGTGAGGGCGGCGTAAATGTGCTTGACAAAGAATTTGTACAAAAGACGGCAGCGCTTGCCAGAGAGAATGACATTCTCCTTATGATAGACGAGGTGCAGACCGGCAACGGGCGCACCGGTGAAATGTACGCATACATGAATTACGGCATTACACCCGATGTTGTTTCCACCGCAAAAGGACTTGGCGGCGGTCTTCCGATAGGCGCGTGCCTCATGAGCGAAAAGGTTGAAAAGGTGCTCGGCCACGGCGACCATGGTTCGACATTCGGCGGCAATCCCATTGCGTGCGCAGGCGCAGTAAGCGTTGTAGAACGCATCGACGAAAAGCTCCTTGCCGATGTAAAAGCTAAGAGCGAGTATATTTTCACGGCTTTAAGCGGAGCAAAGGGAATTGAAAAAGTAGTCGGCATGGGTCTTATGATTGGTATAAAAACTGTGCGCGCCGCATCGGATATAGTGAAAGAGTGTAACGAAAAAGGTGTTCTTTGCCTCACCGCAAAGGACAAAGTAAGACTTCTCCCGGCATTGAATATCCCGATGGATATTTTAAAAGAAGCGGTTGAAGTTATCAAAGAAGTTGCATCAAAGGAGATTTGAATATGAATCTTAAAGGTAAACATTTTTTAAAACTGCTTGATTTTACCCCCGACGAGATTGAGGGGCTCCTTGACCTT
>SVRG01000104.1 GCA_015064965.1 Oscillospiraceae bacterium | reverse complement strand
TAACAACGTTGAAAGCCGTTGTCTTTCCTGCGCCGTTAGGTCCGATAAGCGAAACGATTTCGCCCTCATTTACCTCAAGCGAAAGGTTGTTTACGGCAACAACGCCGCCAAACTGCATAGTTATATCTTCAAGTTTAAGAAGGTTTTTCATCTCAGTTTACCTCCTTTTTCTTTGAAAAACGGCTGCCAAGGCTCTTTGCGCCCTTAACAAGTCGCTCGGTTGAAAACTCCTTGTCGCCCATGATGCCACGGCGGAAGAAAAGCACGATAATCATAATAGCTGCAGAGAATACAACAAGGCGGAAACCGTTTCTGGTTATTCCGGGGATAACACCCTCGGTATCAAGGAAACGGAGCCACCACTCGGAGCATGCAATATAAAGGAAGCTTGCAATTACGGAACCGCTGATGGAACCGATACCTCCGATTACTACAATGAGAAGAATCTCATAAGTGAGTGTGGTGGTAAAAGGCTTAGCCTGAATGGTGTTCTGATACATTGCAAAAAGTGCACCGCCAACACCTGCAAAGAAAGAGCTTGTTACAAAGGAAATCATCTTGTGCTTTGCAAGATTGATACCCATTGCCTCTGCTGCGATCTCGTCATCGCGGATAGCCTTGAATGCACGTCCGTAGGTTGAATTGATAAGCAAAGCGATTATTGCGATACAAAGTCCTGCAATAAGGAAGTATGGCATAATCGAATTGAAATAGGGGTACATACGAAGCTGGTTTGAACCGTTGGTGAGGATACCAAGTCCTTTCCACTGGCAAATAGCGCGAAGGATCTCCGCAAAGCCAAGAGAAGCGATTGCAAGGTAGTCACTCTTAAGACGGAGTACGGGCAGACCGATAAAGTATGCAAATACTGCCGCCACTGCACCTGCAAGGATAATTGCAATGCCCATAGGAAGCACAGCCTGAACCAGACCGCCAACTTCCTCACCCGCAGCATTTGTCATGGTATAATACTTGTAAACAGAAAGTCTTGCCTCGTTGGGGATGGTGAAAATTGCGTATGTATATGCTCCGAGAAGCATAAAGCCTGCCTGACCGAGCGAGAAAAGACCGGTAAAGCCGTTGAGCAGGTTCATCGAAACTGCTACAAGCGCAAATACAGCACCCTTTTGAAGCACTTTGAACTTGATATCATAGGTAGGAAGGAACTGGTCTGCAAGGAATACAAGCGCAAAAAGCACAACAAGCAGAGCAATGTCCACTATTCTGTAATTAAACTTTTTAGTTTTCATTTTTGCCCTCCTTATACCTTGTCAGTTGTCTTTTCGCCAAACAAACCGGTAGGCTTGACGCAAAGAACGATGATAAGCAGTGCAAATGTGAATGCATCGGAGAAGATGGAGAACTCAGTGCTTGACTTAATGATGTTCTCGCAGATACCGATAACAAACGCACCTACTACCGCACCGGGAATGGAACCGATACCGCCAAATACCGCCGCAACAAATGCCTTAAGACCGGGCATTGCACCGGAAGTGGGAGTAACGGACTGATAGCTTGAGAAGTAAAGGAGCGAACCGATACAAGCAAGGAATGAACCGATGATAAATGTGGTACTGATAACCTTGTTGATCTTAATACCCATAAGCTGCGAAGTTTCAAAATCCTTGGAAACCGCACGCATCGCCATACCGATTTTGGTGTAGCGGATAAGTACAACAAGAAGTACAACCAAAATAAGCGTAAGTATAGGTGTGATTATGGTAACGCGCTTTGTTATCGCACCGAAGATCTGCACAGAGTCAGAGATCCACGGAATTGCAGGATATGTCTGCGGCAGACCGCCGGTTATGTAAAGTGCAAGATTCTGGATAAGGTAGGATACACCGATAGCCGATATCATAACCGACATACGGGGCGCGCTTCTCAGCGGCTTATACGCCGCACGCTCTATCATAAAACCAAGCAATACAGTAGCAATTATAACAACGGGAATTGCGTACTGAAGCGGCATTGCTGTAGTAAGGTATACAACGATAAGTCCCGATGCCATAAAAACGTCGCCATGGGCAAAGTTGATAAGACGAAGGATACCGTATACCATGGTATAACCTATCGCGATAAGCGCATACTGACCGCCGGCAGAAATGCCCGCCAGAATATGGTCTATGGTCAAATTCATAAGAATACCTCTTTAAATCTAATTTTTCAGGCTGCATTGAAAAAGCAGAAAAGGGCATTTTCTGCCCTTTCAGAACAGCCTAAAAAGGTTTCCTAAAATCAATGCAAGGGCTTGACAAAAGCCAAGCCCTGCATCTATTAAAAACTAAGTAAAATCAGTTAACACCCTGTTCCTTAACAAAGTCCCAGAGAGCTGTGTCGGTGTTAGCCTTCTTGATGTAAGCGGTGGTTCTTACAGCATCACCGTTTGCATCGCCAGCAAAGTTGATCTGACCGGTAACACCGGTGTAATCAACATTCCAGATAGCAGCCTTAATATCCTCGGATTTTGTGGAACCTGCAAGCTTAATAGCCTCAAGTGCGGTGAAGTATGCATCGTAGCCCATTGCAGAAACTGCTGCGATCTTTGCATCGCCACCGTTATCGGTGAGGTTCTGTGCATCTGCCTCAAGCCAAGCCTTGAAGCCTTCGTCAAACTCTGCGTTACCGCCTTCCTGATAGAAGGTGGTTACCTGAATGTCAACATTCTTGCCTGCTGCAGCTGCGAGAACCTGGTTGGAGTCCCAAGTATCGCCGGCCATAAGGGTTGCCTTTGCACCCTTTGCCGCTGCCTGTTCAACGATAAGCTGAGCGTAGTTTGTGGAAGTAGGAGCGAAAATAACTTCTGCGCCCGCATTAATAGCGTTAGTAATGTAGGAGTTGAAGTCAGAGGTGTTTTCAGGGAAGTTCGCGTTTTCTACCTTGCCGCCAAGAGCTTCGAAAGCTTCGGTGAAGTAGTGAGCAAGACCTTCGTCATAGTCGTTACCATTTTCAGCAAGAGTGTAAGCGTTTCTGTAGCCAAGCTCATTGTATGCATAGTTAGCAAGAACGGTGCCCTGGAAAGGATCGAGGAAGCAGATACGGAAGTAGTGATCATTACCCTCGGTTACCTGGGGGTTGGTGCAGGTTACGCCGATTGCGGGAACGCCTGCGTTCTTAAATGTGTCGGATGCAGCAATGGAAACGCCGGAACCGTAAGAACCAAGAACTACCTTTGCGCCTGCGCTGATAAGGTCAGCTGCAGCGGTGGGAGCCTTGTCGTTAGAAGACTGGTTGTCAGCATAAACAAGTTCAACCTTGTAGGTCTCGCCATTGATATCAACAGTGGGGCATACAGAGTGTGCATACTTGATGCCGAGAGTTTCCTGCTTACCGCCTGCACCGTTGGAACCGGATGCGGGCTCGTAAACGCCGATCTTAATTACCTTTTCATCTGTCTTTGTCTCGCCGCAGCCTACAAAGCATGCTGTAAGCATAAGTGCAGCGAGAACGAGAGCAACTATTTTCTTCATAGTTGTGTCCTCCATGTAATAGTTTTTTCCCGAATTGAGTAATTTAGGAATATTGTAATAATTATAACTTTATTCTCCATAAAATGCAATAGTTTTTTGTATTTTCTATGCCATTATATGCAGTTTCTGGAATTTTGGCAAGGTAATTCTTAACAAAAACTATTGCAATGGTATCCATTTTATTGTACAATAATATCACAAAACACCCCAAGGAGGACCGATTATGCCAACTAACAATACTTTAAAGCTCGGAACAAAACGCAAGAACCTTTATCTTCGCGTTGTTAAGGGACATTTTGCTACAAGCAATGCCCATTCCAATTATTATATAGATGTTGCCGCACAGAAATCCCGTCTTACTGAAGCGCAGGCGTTAGCCGAAGAACTTTCGGCTTATTATCACCAAACGATCGTTGACACCGTTCTCTGCCTTGACGGCACAGAAGTTGTGGGCACCTGCCTTGCAGACAAACTCACAAAAGGCAGCTACATCAGCATGAACGCGCATCAGACGATTTATGTCATCACACCTGAGATGTCAAACGGTCAGATTCTTTTCCGCGACAACATTGTACCGATGATCAAGGGCAAGCACGTGCTTATACTTGCCGTCTCTGTTGCATCGGGAAACACTGTTCGCAACGCAATTGAGGCTGTAAAATACTACGGCGGAAAAGCAACGGGTATTGCTGCGATCTTTGCAACTAAAAACAAGATCGATGACCTTGATGTTCACTCGGTATTTGACCCGAATGACCTTGACGGATACGGCAGCTTTGCTCCGCACGAATGCCCAATGTGCAAAAACGGCGAGAAAATTGATGCACTTATCAACTCATACGGTTTTTCAAAGCTTTAGAAAACACAAAAAATGCTTCCCTCGAAAGGAAGCATTTTTTTATTTAAAGGTCTGCCATTGCGATATACTTTGCACCGTTATCGGCAATGTACTGACGGCGACGCGCCACATTATCACCAAGCATAAGCTCAAACATATCGTCTGTAGCCGCTGCATCCGTAGGTGTTACTGCGATAAGGCGGCGGGTTGCGGGGTTCATCGTGGTCTTGGACATCATATCTGCATCATTTTCACCAAGTCCCTTTGAACGCTGAAGCTTGTACTTTATCTTTTCCGCTTCAAGCCTTGTAAGAATCTCAACCTTTTCAAACTCATTGTAGGCAAAATACGTCTCGTTTTTTGTAGTTATCTCAAAAAGCGGAGACTCGGCGATAAACACCTTGCCCTTTTCAATGAGAGTGGGAAGCAGCTGATAGAAAAGAGTGAGAAGAAGCGTTCTTATCTGGAAACCATCTTCGTCTGCATCGGTACAAATTATAATCTTGTTCCAGCGAAGCGCATCGTAATTAAACATTGCAAGATCGCCTTTTTCCTTGCCTTTAAACTCAACTCCGCATCCGATAACGCGAAGCAAGTCGGTGATGATCTCGCTTTCAAAAATACGCTTGGTCGATGCTTTAAGACAGTTAAGCGTTTTGCCGCGTACAGGAATTATCGCCTGGAACTCGGCATTGCGAGCCTGCTTACATGAAGACATCGCACTGTCACCCTCAACTATATAAAGTTCACGCACTGCAGGGTCCTTTGAGCGGCATCCTACAAATTTATCAACGCGATTTGAGAAGTCGGTAGTTGCCTGAAGCTTCTTTTTGATATCGCTTCTCGTCTGCTCGGCGCTCTCTCTTGCACGTTTATTGGTCATAACCTGCTTTGCAAAAACTTCTGCCTCGGTGGGATGCTCTGCAAAATAAATCTCAAGATTATGCTTTATAAACTCAGTGAGTGCATCTTTAATAAATACATTAGTAATTGCCTTTTTGGTCTGGTTTTCATACGAAGTTTGCGTTGAAAAACTGTTAATAATGAGGATAAGGCTATCCTCTATATCCGAAAAGCCGATCTTGCTCTCATTCTTTTTATATGCGCCGCTTGCTTTGAGATATTTGTCAAGCGCATACACAAATCCAAGGCGTACCGCTTTATCTGGCGAACCGCCATGCTCAAGAAAGCTTGAATTGTGATAGTATTCAAGTCGGCTGGATGTGTTTGAAAGGCAAAATGCGATCTCTGCTTTCAGCTTGTAATCATCCTTATCCTCACGGTCGCGGCCGCTTGTTTCAAGATGCCAATGTGTCGGCTCGGTCAGCGCACTTTCGCCCGCAATTTCCTTTATATAGTCGGAAATGCCGTTTTCATATACAAATTCCTCAGTGTCAAATTTGCCCTGCTCGTTTTCAGTCTTAAGAATAAACTTAAGCCCCGCATTGACCACCGACTGCTGTTGAAGCACGCTTCTGAACGCATCGTAGGGGATCGCAATGTCTGTGAAAACTTCAAGGTCAGGGCGCCAGCGGATAATTGTGCCATGCTTTTTCTCGCGTTTTTCAATCGGGCGGCTCACAAGCTTTGATGCAGGCTCCCCCTTTTTGAAACTAATCGTATGAACCTCAGCGCCGTCATACGATGCAACCGTCATAAACTCTGACGAATACTGTGTTGCACACGCACCAAGACCGTTTAAGCCGAGTGAATAGCCGTACGCCGCGTTTTCGTCATTATTAGAATACTTACCGCCCGCATAAAGTTCGCAGAAAACAAGTTCCCAGTTATAGCGTTTTTCTTTTTCGTTATATCCAAGCGGAACACCGCGGCCGAAATCCTCAACCTCTATGGTGTGGTCCCGCCATGCGGTTATTATAATTTCGCTGCCATGCCCCTCTCGCGCTTCGTCAACCGAGTTTGAGAGTATCTCAAAAAAAGAATGCTCGCATCCCTCAAGTCCGTCAGAACCGAAAATTACCGCGGGACGTTTACGCACGCGGTCGGCACCTTTAAGCATCGAAATACTTTGATTATTATACTGTGCTGTGTTCTTGTCACTCTGCGCCATTGGCAAAAGTCTCCTTGTCGTATCATTAACTTATATTATACTATATCTATGTTTTTTTGTCAATCTGCAATCAATATGTTGATATATGACGTTTTTTTTGATAT
>SVRG01000103.1 GCA_015064965.1 Oscillospiraceae bacterium | reverse complement strand
GGGCAAGGTTCACCTTACAATCCCTCCGTCACGAAGCGGCGAGGGTAAGGTACATATTATGCTTCAAGGCTCCTACGTGGAGAGAAACGCAGTCACCGATAGCGAAGAAGCGCTTATCACCGGCAGTGAAGTGGTAGTTGTAGGTGTAAGCGGTCAGACAGACCTTATAGTTAAGAAAAAATAATTTAAATACAGGAGGAAAATTATGAATCCCGAAATCATCTTTTTAGTGTGCGCAGTTGTGCTTGTACTTGTATCTTTCCTTGCTTGGATATGCTCAAGATACAAGAAATGCCCCTCTGACAAAATCATGGTAGTTTACGGCTCCATTGGCAAAAACAAGGACGGCACCAACCGCAGTGCAAAATGTATTCATGGCGGCGCCGAATTTGTAATTCCTGTGTTCCAGTCGTATGCTTACCTCGACCTGACTCCCATTTCAATCCAGGTTGACCTTAAAAACGCACTTTCCAAGCAGAATATCCGTATCGACGTACCCTCGCGCTTTACTGTAGGTATTTCTACAGAGACAGGTGTTATGCAAAACGCGGCAGAGCGACTTCTTGGACTCCAGCTTTCTGAAATTCAGGAGCTTGCAAAGGATATTATTTTCGGTCAGCTTCGTCTTATCATTGCAACAATGGATATTGAGGAGATCAATACCGACAGAGATAAGTTCCTTGCAGCGGTGAGCAGCAATGTTGAAACCGAACTTAAAAAAATCGGTCTTCGCCTTATCAACGTAAACGTAACCGATATCAGTGATGAATCGGGATATATTGCAGCGCTTGGTAAAGAGGCTGCAGCAAAAGCGATAAACGATGCAAAGAAGAGCGTTGCAGAGCAGGATAGAGACGGTTCTATCGGTGAAGCAAATGCGAGAATGGATCAGCGTATAAAGGTTTCTGAAGCTGACTCTATTGCAATCCAGGGTGAAAACGAAGCAAAAATGAAGATCGCAATGAGTGAAGCAGCACTCCGCGAAAAAGAGGCTGAGGCACTTAAAATTGCAACAACTGCTGAAAAGATCCAGGCAGCTAAGGCGCTTGAAGAATCCTATGTGGCAGAGCAGGCGGCAGAACAGGCAAGACGCGCAAAGGAACTTGCAACTCTTGAGGCGGATATAATCGTTCGCGCAGAAGCTAAGAAAAAGGAAATGGAACTTGCGGCAGAAGCAGAAGCTGAACAGATCCGCAGAAGAGCGCAGGGTGAAGCGGACGCTATCTTCGCAAAGATGCAGGCAGAAGCTCGCGGTATGGAAGAAATTCTTAAAAAGCAGGCAGCAGGTTTTGCAGAAATTGTAAAATCCGCAGGCGGCGACGCAGATGCTGCTCTCAAACTTCTCATTGCAGATAAACTTGAAGAACTTATGCGCGTTCAGGTTGATGCGATCAAGAATATCAAGATTGATAAAGTTACCGTTTGGGACGGCGGTCAGGGCGGCGACGGAAAGACTTCAACTGCAAACTTTATTTCCGGCATGATGAAGTCGGTTCCTCCGCTTAACGAGATGTTTGCAATGGCAGGCATGCAGCTTCCTTCAATTCTCGGCGAAAAGCTTCCCGAAAGCGCAGAAGACGGCGAAAAGGTTGAAATTACAGAAACACCCACCGAAGAATAAAACAAAAAGCACCGAAAGGTGCTTTTTGTTTTATTCTATTATTCTGCCGTCGGTAGAAACTGTTACAACTTGCCAGGGGATAAACTTTCCGCTTGCCATAAGCGCACGCTTTACAGCGTTTTCCAAGCCGCCACAGCAAGGAACTTCCATGCGAACGACTTTCACGCTCTTGATGTCATTGTTTTTTATAATCTCTGTCAGCTTTTCTGCATAGTTGCCCTCGTCAAGTTTTGGACAGCCTATAAGGGTGATATGATCTTTTATAAACTCATTGTGAAAATTACCGTAGGCAAATGCAGTGCAGTCAGCGGCAACAAGTAGCTTTGCACCGTCAAAATACGGAGCATTTATGGGCACCAGCTTTATTTGCACAGGCCATTGCATAAGTTGACTTGTAATAGGTGTTGTTGTAGGTACAGCACAGGTGTTTTCGCGCTTTATTGCTTTTGAATTTGTGCCGGGGCAACCGCAGGGGAGCGGAGATTTTGCCTTGTTCTTTGCCTCAAGAACTGCAGCTTCGTTGTATGCAGGTGCTTCTCGCTCTTCAAAGGTTATTGCGCCGGTTGGACACGCGGGCAGACAGTCGCCAAGTCCGTCGCAGTAGTCCTCTCGTGTGAGCTTTGCCTTGCCGTCTATCATCTGTATAGCGCCTTCGTGGCACGCAATGGCACATGCGCCGCAGCCGTTGCATTTTTCTTCATCTATTTTTATAATTTTTCTTAACATTATGATACCTCCGCTTGATGTTGTGGTTTTATTGTAGTATAATGATAGCGGAAAGTATGTTGAATTTTCAACAAACGAGGTGCTTATGCAAAAATATTTTAAAGTGTTAAGAGATTGTCCGCTTTTTGTTGATATAAATGACGGCGATATCATAGGCATGCTTAGTTGCCTGGGCGCTGATTTGAAGTTGTATACCAAGGGTGAAACCATAGTTGCCGAGGGAGATGCGGCAAAAGCGGTGGGCGTTTTACTTTCGGGAGAAGCACAGATAGAGCAGGTTGACTATTACGGAAACCGCAGTATAACCATGCACATAGCACCATCTGATCTTTTTGGCGAATCATTTGCCCTTTCAAAGGTTTTACATATGCCGGTAAGCATTGTAGCCGCAAAGGACTGTGAGGTGATGTTTTTTGACAGAATGTGCGTGTCGAAAACTTGTGCAAAAGCTTGTGTGCATCATCAGCAGATAATTTTTAATCTTATGAACATAATGGCGGATAAAAATCTTGCCTTTCATCAGAAACTTGAAATAGTTTCAAAGCGTACTACCCGCGAAAAGCTTATAGCATATCTTGCGATTTTTGCAAAGCAGATCGGAAAAAGAACATTTGATATTCCGTTTGACCGGCAGGAACTTGCAGACTATCTTGCGGTTGACCGCAGCGGACTTTCTGCCGAAATAAGCAAACTATGTCGCGAAGGCGTGATTGAATGCAGAAAAAACCGTTTCACTTTGCTATAAAAAAGACTGAACTTTTAAAGTTCAGTCTTTTTGTTACTTTTTACTTGGCAGTTCACTCACAATGGCGGAGCCGAGAACCAAAACTGCGCCAACCCAACCGAGTGCGGTGAGCACGGAGTTAGGAATAAGCAATACCGCCAAAACTACCGATGCAACGGGGTCAATATAGCTGAGCAGAGCAACTGTCTGCGCAGGAAGTTGTTTCATTGAGCCAAAGTACATGGTGTATGCAATGCCGGTGTGGACAATGCCCATGATAATAAGCAGAATTATGCTTGTTGAAGTAAATTCAACTTCGCCAAGGTTTTCTGCAAGGAGAGTATAGGGTATGCAGACGATGCCTGCCGTACCGAGTTGAACCAGCGTTCTTTCCTCGGCGGTAACTCCGTCAACCACCTTGTTTATAAGAATGTCGCCTGCGTATAGCGCAGCCGCACCAACTCCTAAGAGTATTCCAAGTAAATGATTTTTGCCGTCTGCAACCTCGCCGCCGGCGTCGCTGCCAAAGGTTACAAGCACAATGCCTGCAAATGCTACAAGTGTGCAGAAAAGTTTTACTTTTGTCAGCTTTTCTTTAAGCAGTACGGATGCGCCGAGAATTACAAAAACAGGTGCCATGTAATAGCTTAAAGTGGCAATCGGTACAGTAGTGTATTTGTATGCTTCAAAAAGCAGTATCCAGTTGACACCGATCATTGCGCCTGAAACTGTAAGTAAAAGCAAACTTTTTTTGATAGAATTTTTAGAAATGCTTTTGCGCGTGATAAGCATTATGCAAAAGAGAAACGCAGCACCGATAAGACCGCGCGCCATTGCAAGCAGTCCTGATGGCAGAGGAGTATATTCTCTGAAAATGCCTATTGTACCGAAGATAAGCATAGCGCCTACTACACCGAGTATCGCTTTTTTGTTTTGATTTTCCATTTTATTATTTAACAACCGTGCAGGTGTCAACTCCATAGTATTTAAAGCATTCGATTGCTTCTTCGTTGATTCTTTCGCCGCAAATCACAATTGGCACAGCGGGTGGGCAACCCACGGTTGCCACCGCAAGCACTCTGCCGAGTGAATCTTTTGTCAAAACGGTTTCGCTTGGCAAAAAGGCAGCTTCTCTTATTGGAATTGCGCGCTCGCAAGCAACCGCTTTTGGGGGAGGGGCGCAGATTTTCGCTTTTTTAGGAAGCGATTTGAGCGTTTTTTCAATATGAGCAGTATTGCCGATCTCTTTTGTCAGCATCAAAACTGTGTAGTCGCGGTCGAAGAACTCACAAACCAAGCCGCATTTTTCAAGATACTCTGCAATTTCATAGCCAAAATAGCCGTATTCTTTGGCAGCAATAGTGATTTTCAGAGGTTCCTCATCAATGAGTGTGTAGCCGCATTTTACAAGCGATTTTTTCAGCAAAGCGACTTTTTTTACAAAGTCATCAAGCTTTTTTGCAAATCCGTCTGCAATATATTTGTTGCAAAGGTCGAGTGACTGTAAAATCAGATATGACGGACTTGTGGAACCGAAAAGTGCAAGTGCATTTTTGACTTCTGCCGCACTGAAACCTTCTTTTGTATGCAGATATGCACCTCCTGTAAGAACAGGAAGTGTTTTGTGAGCTGAGTCACAGCATATGTCCGCACCAAGGTCAATCGGGTGACGCGATTTTGCGAGAAATTTTAGATATGCGCCGTGTGCATTATCCAC
This sequence comes from Oscillospiraceae bacterium, assembly GCA_015064965.1. Taxonomy (GTDB): domain Bacteria; phylum Bacillota; class Clostridia; order Oscillospirales; family CAG-272; genus UMGS902. The sequence continues at coordinate 1,712 of SVRG01000103.1, read as the reverse complement.
AAGCAGCATTACGCCGAGTTTTTTACACACCGCGGAAATTGCCGCAATGTCGGCGCACTTGCCCAGATAGTCCGGTGAGGTGAGGTATACTGCCGCCGGTGAATATATGGCGATTTTTTCTTCAATTTCGCTTACGGTGATTTCACACGAAAGATATGCACCGTTTCCATAGAGCCATTCTATGTCAAAGCCGATAAGTGCCGCCGCACTTAAAAATGCCTTGTGGGCATTTCTTCCCGCGAGCACAAGCTGTCTTTTACCGTTGCTTTTTGCGTGCAGCATCGCAAGGTGGAGCATTGCGCGGATACACTGAGAAGAGCCTTCTGTTGAATAATATGTATCGCATCCAAAGAGCAAGCTTGCATTGGCTTCGCTTTCTTTGATTATGCCGCTTGCCTCGTAAAGGCTGTCGGCGCCAACGATTTCTGTTATGTCATACTCCTCGCAACCAAGTGCCCCGATACCTTTATGTCCCGGCATATGCAGCCTTGTTTTGCCGCTTTTTGCATATGAACTCACAAAGTCAAAAATCGGTGTGTTCATTAGTTGTTTCCTTCAAATATTCTTGCAACCTGTACCATTATTGCACATTCCATTCTCTTGCGGAAAAGGTCGCAACCGTATTTGTAAATGCCCTTTACCGAGCCGGTTGCATGATAAGCGTTAGCGGCACAGCCGCCGGAGCAGTAGAGTCTTGCCCAACAGTCGCGGCATTCCTCTCTTGCATATACGTTGCAAGCCATAAATTCATCCTGAATCTCTTTGTTGTCTACGCCGCTGAAAACATCGCCAAGGCGGAATTTTTCATCGCCGACAAACTGGTGACAGGGATAGAGGTCGCCCCAAGGGGTAACTGCCATATATTCTGTGCCGGAGCCGCATCCCGAAATGCGCTTGTAAATGCAGGGACCGCCGGTGAGGTCGATCATGTAGTGATAGAATGTAAACGGTTTGCCCTCTTTGTCGCGCTCAAGCATAAGAGCCGCAAGCTTTTCGTATTGTTCGAAAACAATTCGCTTGTCCGCTTCGGTGAGTTCGGACTCATCTCCGGGTGCACAGACCACCGGCTCCATGCTCAGCTCAGAAAATCCAAGGTCAAGCATGACTTTGATATCATTCAAAAAGTCGGGATTTGCATGTGTGAACGTTCCGCGCATATAGTAGTTTTTGCCGCCGCGTGCATCAACAAGCTTCTTAAATTTTGGAACTATACGGTCAAAGCTTCCGTTGCCCGCATAGTCAACGCGATAGCGGTCGTGAATTTCTTTTCTGCCGTCAAGGGAGAGAACAACATTGCTCATCTCACGGTTTGCAAAGTCGATGACATCGTCATCAATGAGCAGACCGTTTGTGGTTAGTGTAAAACGGAAATTTTTACCCTTTTCTTTTTCAATCGAGCGAGCGTATGCAACGAGCTGTTTGACCACGTCAAAGTTCATAAGGGGTTCGCCGCCGAAAAAGTCCACCTCAAGATTACGGCGCGTACCGGAATTCTCAACAAGAAAATCAAGTGCCGCTTTGCCCACTTCAAAGCTCATAATTGCGCGCTCGCCATGGTACTTGCCCTGGCTTGCAAAGCAGTATGAGCAGTTAAGGTTGCAGGTGTGGGCAATGTGCAGACAAAGTGCCTTTACAACGCCTGCAGTTTTTGCCTTAAGTGCGCCCGCCATTGGCTCAAAAGTGTCGGGAGCAAACAGTTTGCCGCTTGCTTT
>SVRG01000102.1 GCA_015064965.1 Oscillospiraceae bacterium | reverse complement strand
ACGGTATAGCCAAACTTTTCAAATTCTTTTTTCATGAAGGCATGCGTTTTCCATTCACGGTAGCCTACTTCCGGATTTTCCCATATATGTCGTTCTGCGGCAAGAATCTCGGCTTCGTAACTATCCACCGCATCAAACAAAACTTTATACATCAAGGGGCCCCCTTTTCATATACTTTTCAGTTTCATAGTAGCAAAGGAAAAAAAGATTGTAAATACAATAATCGGCGCTTTTTAAGAAAAGCGCCGATTATTTTGTATATTTTTCTTGTTTTTTATTGATTTTCATTTTGTTTGATGTACAATAGAACCAAGAGGTGAGTTTTTTGAACACATACTTACTAAATGAGCTTAAACCGAATATCAAAACTTTTCTCCACGGTACCGGCTGGGATTTCTCCCACGGGAAACACCCCCATCAATGCCCCGATTACGATACTTTTTTATACGTTGTTTTTGGAAAAGCCGTTTATAATTTCGGAGAATACAAAATTGCCGTACAAGAAGGCGATTTATTATTCCTCGCCTGCGGATGCCCATATGATCTTGAGGTACTGAGCGAGAAATGCGGAATAGTATATGCAAATTTCATTTTTGATTTACCGGAGAAAGTTTCATTAAAATGTGAGGCTACCGTTCCTCCCGGCGGAAAAAATGTTGAATACTCTATACGAAAAATCATTACTGCATGGCGCATTAAAGCACCAACTATGCAAGCCGACTGTCTTTCTCTTCTTTATGCCGTTTATTCTGATTTTCTTAAAGCCAGTACTCCGGCATATTTGCCTTCTCAAAAACATCAACGAATTGAAAAAGCCAGAGAATACATAGATGCCCATATTACCAATCCCGACTTATCTGTCAAAGATGTTGCTAAAGCTTTTAAAATAAGTGAATCGCATTTCCGTTATTCATTCAAAGCCATGCATAATATGTCGCCTACGCAGTACATACAGCAAAAAAGAATTTGTCTTGCAAAAGCGCTTTTAAGAGAGACAAACGATTCGCTGACATCTATAGCAGAAGCTATCGGATACTCAAGTATTTACTATTTCTCTGAAGCCTTCAAAAAAGAAATCGAATGTTCTCCTAGCGAATACAGAAAACGTGTGCAAATCGGCAATGTGAAATGGTGACACCTGATAGTCGCCACTCTTTAGCAGAAAATGCGATATGTAAAAACGCCATCGAAATCCCAACGCAAAGATTGGGATTTCGATGGCGTTTAATTAAATTAATCTAAAACCACAACAGGCCAACAAGCCATGTCATCTGCAACGCAAAGAGTATCTGTAATTGCGGCGCCATCATCAACATTTATCAGTGAAGGTAACATTTTGAATGAAGAAGCATTTTCGAGCCCCACGTCCAATTTAGCTATAGCGAGCTCAAAAAGTGCGCCGATATCGTCGGAATTGCTGTTGTTTACCATGCCATGAAGCTTATATGCAGCATTTCCGGTTGAAACAACGGTTTCATTGCCACCATTACAGAATGTAACTGTATAGTCGCCTGTAAGGGTGATGTCTATTCTGTAATAAGCGTTGCTGTCTACCGCAATACAAACAGAAGCGTTATCGCCGGCGTTGAGAAGACTGTCAATTCTTGAAAGCAGGAAGTAAACGTTGTTATCGTCATGCGCAACCTGTACTGAAAGCTGTGCCTGAGATTCGCTGCCTACAAAAATCGCATCGGTATTATTTTCCCAATCACTGTTATTGCTATCAACATTGATTGCAGTCTTTTGAGCGTTAATTCGATGATTGAGATATGTGTGTGCAATTTCAATACCGTACTCATACGACGTTGTAGTCGTCCCGTCTGTACCCTCTGTAATTATCGTTTTTTTGAGCTGACCAACGGAGATGACCTCATGCGTGCCTACAAGTTCATTTGCCCCCCACATACCTGTAGCTTTCGGGAGTACGGCAATTTTCTTATCAGTAAAAGCGGAGCCATCGGGTGCTCCGATTTCATAAAGGAGCCCTCGGTCAGAATGCATCGTAAGATAAACCTCACCCGATGGGAAGGTTGCAAGATACGGTCCTGCTCCTACGAACAACTGACGAGTTGAGTCATTATCGGGACCGTCTTCCGTAAGCCCGAACGAATCCCAATCTCCGTTCTCCTTGCTTACTGCAGACGAGAACATATATCTATCATTAAGAGTTCTTACCTCTACTCCAAGAAGCGAACGACCGTTGTAAAGTCTTGTAACTGCAGGCATCTGACCGCCGAAGTAAGGAATAGGCAACGAAGACAGTACATTACCATCTGCTCCCTCTCCTCTTGTATAGCCTAAGAATTCATTATATACACGAGCAAAGAGATAATCGTTTGATTTAGCCGCTTCGATGCTTGGTGTCCATGTGTGACCGTTATCATTTGAAACTATCATGGAAACACCGGCAGAACGAACATTTACATCGTAGCCGTATTTGTTCATATACGGTGCAGGATTCGACCAATATACTTCTACCTGTCCGTCCTCACGCTGCCAAATGAAAGGCTCCCACAGTTGTCCCACTGTAATTTGTTCCGGTTCGGTCCATGTGACGGAATTGTCGTCATTTACAGTTCCGCGCATAAGCATAATACCTGACAAATCAGGGTAGTCACGGTAGCCCGCCGAAGGACGCAAAGCGAAAACTAAAAGGAGTTCTCCGTTATCAAGCACGCAGATATCGGGGTTTACTGCCACAAATTTATCATCAGTTTTGCCGGCGAGAGGTCCGTCTGTATATTCGGGAACCTTGCCGTAAGCTGCATCATTATTATATAAAATCTCCGGAGCATTCCATGTCAGGCTGTCTTCACTTGTTGTAAAGTAAATATGCTTTCCAAGTTCATAAATATGATACGCCATAACATAAAGGTCGTCTTTTACCTTTTTCACTCTCGGATAAAAAGCAAGACGGAAACGGTGATGGTATTCCTTTGTGAGGTCAACTGTTTCACGGTAGCTTGTTTCAACAGAAGCTGCATTAAAGTCGTCGTCTACATGGCTTCCGCTTTCACTTTTTGTGTTAAGCTCCTTTATAGATGCAGGCTGGCTGCCTGTGCTTGATTGAACCCCGATATGCGAGCCGATTAAAGCCGCATATATATCAGAGTCTTCTACGATAGGATATTCAATTGCTAAAGTTGCTGGCATGCCAATAAGTGCGTCCGCATCCGGGACATCAGTGATTCCGAGAGGCGCATAAGGGAAGGTAATGCTGTCCGTATCTGAGGTTGAAAAAGCAACAGTGCGTGCCTCAGTGTCTACCGCAACAACTGTAGCATTTACCGCAGTGCTTGCTACAGAAGCCTTTAATGTCCGAACGACACGCAAAAAAGGAACATCATCTCCTTTGTCGTTGAGAATGATCTTTAAATATGTCAATACATCATCCATCTCAACGCATCCGTCAAGATTTGCATCATAATACCCAAATTCTTCATTTGCTGCAGATATAGAAAAAACCAAAATCAAGCAGAATAACAAAGCGCAAAGAATTTTTTTCATAATCATCACCTCGAAAATAAATTTACAAAACTTATTTTTGTGTTAAAAACAAAGAAGCCGATAAACGAAGCAACAGAACCAGTAAATTTCAACACAAACAATAAGTATACACATATATGTTATCTCCTCACACAAATTTTGTCAAGGCAAAAAACACAATAAAAAACCAATTTCTCTTGTCTTTTTGTGCAGTTTGCTTCTCCGCGCTTCCAGGTACGTCGCTCTGCTCGGTAAATCTTGTAGCGCTAACTGCATCAAGAGACCGCTTGTTTTAGAGTACCACACACGCAAGAAAGCCTCTCATCACGAGAGGCTTTCTTGCTAATACAAATTATTTCGTCACTAGTTTCATAACACGGATTACATCAATAAGACTACACTTGCCGTCGCCGTTCAAATCTCCCTTTTCAACGGTTTTGTCGTTAACAATCGCACGTATAAGATCCAACGCATCTTTAAGCGTAGTACTGCCGTCGCCGTCAATATCGCCTAATTTTTCGCTATGTCCGCAGACGGTGCAAACCCAAAGACCGTTTTCAGTGTCAGCTTCAAGTTTGTGCTTACGGAGTGCGAGAATATCATTAACTGCATCCATTGCCGCTTTTACGGTTGCTTTGTCCGCAGTTTCTTCTACAAGGATATCACCAAGTGCAGAGTGTGCCGCATTCAGCTCGCCGATTTTGTCAGCGGGGAAACACAAAGGAAGATTGCCACCTATAACCGACTTGACTTCGGCATGATAATTAACAGCCTCATTATACCAAGCCTTTTGCAGACGAACCGCATCGGCTATCTGATACTTATCATCAGTTGCAAGCATCAAAACATAGTTTTCTGCATTGGCATCGAGGTTGAATCTGCCAAGCTCATACCACATACTGCCGTTCGTTTTCTGGTTGACTTCAACCGTCCACACATTATCACCGCTATGAATTTCTACCGGAGCGGCATCGGCGCGGGAATTCCCGGCTCTGTACCACATATAAACAACGTACTCACCGCTCTCGTCAACTTCAAACTCCCACTTTGCCGTAGCCGAGGCATCAGGGCCAAGGAAGGTATGATAGTCGCCATCGTAGCCCGAGCTATGTGTGCCGTAAGCCCACTCTGTGCCATCTTCACCGTTCGTCATCGAAAACGCGTCATCGCCGTTATCAACAACCACAGAACCGGGAGCAAACGTATCAAACGTTCTTGTGTCCTCGGATTCACTCGGGATTTCCACGATTTTAAGCGAGGAAATTGCAAACAAAGGCTTGCCGTCAAGTCCGCTGACATTCGGCATTATCATAAAGAAGGTGTTAAGGCTGTCATAGCTATCACTTGCCGCAAGCGTATCAAAGCTGATAAGCCATGTGTTCCAGCCTTTTTTGATAGTGCCCCAAAGATTGTCATAAGAGGTTAGCGCAGTTGTAGCTCTATAGTCTACACGCTCGTTTGTAGTATAACTGTTCGGATCCTTTTCGTTTGTAGCTGAATCCTCAAGTGTGGTATTACCAAAGAAAATACGGGCATTTGAGGTAAGCCTGTCTGAAGTCATATCCTCAGCACTCCAGAATATGATCTCAAAGGCAAGCTGATCAACCTTCTTAACCTTGTTGTAATCCACCTCAAAATGACGGCGAAGGACTTGCGTCTCTTTTTTAGACTGCGTAAGTGCAGCCTCTACCTGTGTTTTAGCAACCGCTTTTACACCGTCTATTTCAATAACTTCGATGTTTTCGCTTGTTCCCCCGTTGCGGAGACCGTCACCGCTCCACCAATTTTCATCAATCGGTATATCCGCTATAACGGTACGCGTGGGAAGTTCTTCGCCGCTCGCATATGCGTTATGATAGCTTATACCCGGATCTTCGCTCTCTGTAGTAAGCGACTCTATCGGAATAATTGCAAGCTCGCAGTTTTCCTTATGCTCGGCATACACTACATAGAGATGTCCGTCTTCTTCAACTGCATAAGGATATGCCCACTGCTTTGATGTAAAGAACTGCGGGTCAGTATCAAATCCACTGCGAACATAATAGTGCTTTACAAATCCGTATGAGCCGTCTGTATTGCCAACAGTAATGATTTGATTCTTTCGGCTGTTTATAGCGTATATCAGATAACGGCTGCCGGTTGAAAGTGTTCCACCATATGGTTTAGAGTTGCTTGCGGCAAAATCGGTATACTCAAGACTGCTCCAATTCTCTCCGTCTGTACTTTCGCTAACAGCAAATTTGCTGGAAGTTGTACGACAAAAGAGAACATATCTGTCGCCGTAATCAATAACAGTGCTTTCTCCCCAAAGTCCCATGCCGGAATCGTTGGGAATCATAATCATTTTCCAAGAAAGCGGATTGTCCTTATCTGCAATTGCAACCGCAGCCTGCTCTGTGCCGGTTTTACAGTCAAGACCTGCCATAAGCAAACGGTTTCCGCTTATTTCAATAGGCTCGCAAAGTGGCCAGAAGCCATCATTCAATACTACACCGAGATTTGTCCAACTGCGATCTGCAGGATTAAAGCGATACGCCTCCATAACAAGTCCGGGATAATGTATATCATCAGTCGGTCTGCCAAACGCCGCACGGGGCGCAAAGGCATAAAGCGTATCACCTGCATTATAAAACACACCGTGGCTGCGGCAATATTCTTCCTCAATAGGACCGATTACATATTCCTCGCTCCACGTTTTGCAGTTGTCATCGGAATATTTGCAGGCAAAGCGAGTGTTTGTATCATTTTCTCTTACAAGGCTCTGTCCGTAACCGCAAACCCAAAGATTACCGAATTTTACGATAGAAGCACCGAGCAAAAAGTGATATCCGTCTGCCTCGGCATTATGAACATCAATATACTCTATGCCTTCTGGGAAGGTTATTTCCGTAGTCGCACGTATATCAACGTTTGTAAGACCGGTTGAAGCGGCATTCGTTCCCATAATAAATGTTCCTCCAAGTAAAGCTAAAGTAAGCATGGTGCAAAGCAAGCTTTTTAATAGTTTCATAGTTTTCCCCTTTTATATTATTATATATTTTTTG
>SVRG01000101.1 GCA_015064965.1 Oscillospiraceae bacterium | reverse complement strand
TCGGTTATGCTCCCGTTATGCGAGTAAACGAGGCTTCATGCAAAGACTTTATCGCCCGCGGCGGCAGAATCCCAGCCCCCATCCACTCTTTGAAGAATTAATTATTTAAAAACTACTGCGGAGGTGTGCGCTTTGAATATAAAAATCTACATTCATCCCGAATTTAAAGACACTTTCTGGACACAGCTCTCGCTCAAAGCAACCGCAGCCGAGATAACACGAAAGCGCTATACTGCTGAATATATCGAGGCAGATAAAGTCGAAGACATCGACTTTGACAAAGTTTTCGAAGGCGAAGAAAAACGGATTTTGCTGTATATCGGCCATTCCGTTCTCGGCACTCCTCATGACCTGAAATACCTCACCGACCACGGCGTACATGTAATCCTTTTAAACTACGAATCATCTGTGCTTTCAGGTTCGTGCTCAAAGGTATTGCTGAACTACCGTGACGGTATGCAAAAATCCATAAGTTACCTCACCGCAAACAAGCATGACCGCATAGCGCTTTTCGGCATAAATCCAAATTCTTCAACGGACATGCTTAAAGACTCCTATTTTGTGGAATACTTGCGTGAGCGCGGCGGAAATCCTACACGTGACATTTATTACAACTATGGCTCCATCACGGGTTGCTTTGCCCGTTTTGCCGAAAACTACCGCGACTACAACGCGGTAATCTGCTCAAATGATGTAGTTGCGCTTGTGCTTATACAAAACCTTAAGGAAATCGGTGTGCGCGTTCCGGAAGATATGTATGTTACTGCCTGCGGCGGCTCCTCCATGCTATCGTCCATTGCAAACACAACGATCACCACTGTTTTTGCAGATCAGTATGAGCTTGGTAGACAAGCGGTGCTCACATACTCATATCTTTACAAAAACCCCTGCGATGTCGCACTTTCAGTTAAAGTTGAGGCAAAGCTTACCGTGCGTCAATCAACAAATTTTGATCCCGATCCCGGAGAGGACCTTGTAACCACGCTTTCAAAGCAGGTACCAAATGTTGACTTCTACGATGACCCTGTTATACAGAAAATCTTTGACATTGAAGCATTGCTCCTTAACTCTGACGAACTTGACCGCGGAATTTTAGACGGCATTTTAAGCGGAGAAACTTATCCGAGCATTGCAGAGCGGCTCTACACCTCGGAAAACGTAATTTCTTACCGCATCAAACGTATGTGTAAGCTTACAAACACATCCAAAAAGAACGAGCTTGTGGCGCTTATCACGCCATACCTAAAAAAATAAAGTGAGGCATATATGAACAAAAATATTGTCCTTATCGCGTTTTACAACACAAAGGCACTTGGTGTGCGCTACCTCGAAACCGCTATGAAAAAGGCAGGATACTCGGTAAAAACAATCTTTTTCAAAGGGTTTAACTCGCAAAATCCCAAGGTTGCAACTGAAAAGGAAATAGAAATCTGCGCATCCGAAATTATGCGCGCAAATCCGCTTTTCATAGGGCTTTCTGTCATGAGTTCCATGTACCTTGAAAGCGTAGAAAAGCTGACTGAAAAGCTGAAAACTCTCGGCATTCCGCTTGTATTTGGCGGCGCTTTTGCAGCAATGTTCCCTGAAAGATTTCTCAATATGGGCGCAAGTTATGTAATCCGCGGTGACGGCGAAATCCCGATGGTTAAGCTTGCAAACGCAATGCTCGACGGCAGCGACGTGAGCAAAAATCCCTCCCTCTGCTACAAGCGTGAAGGCGAAGTGGTCATAAATGAAATCGGCGATTTGCTTGAAGAAATTGACGGCTACGGTCTACCCACCATCAACAGCGAAAACGCTTGCTACATCGAAAATGACACCGTGGCTTACGGTGACCCGCAGCTTGATGCAATGAGCTACGAGGTTATCGCATCGCGCGGTTGCCCATTCACTTGTTCCTACTGTTGTTGCATCAACCTTCACCGCATGTTCCCGAAAGGCGTAAAATATGTGCGTACACGCTCGGTTGAAAGCGTTATGGCAGAGCTGAAAGAGGCAAAAAAGCACCTCAAAAAGCTTGTATTTGTGCATTTCTACGATGAAATCTTCCCCAACACACCGGGTTGGATCGACGAATTTATCGTGCAGTATAAAAAGCATATCGCCCTACCATTTACCATCTGGTCACACCCCAAAATGGTGAAACTCGATGAACTTAAAAAGCTTGTAAGCGTTGGTCTTACCGAAGTTATCATGGGCATTCAGTCAGGCTCACCCTATATCCGCAAAGAAATTTTTCACCGCTATGAAACCGATGAAGATATCATAAACGCAACCCAAATCATCCGTGAAAGTGGCGTTTTCTGGGCAAGCTACGACTTTATGCTGCAGCACCCATTTGAAAAGATAGAGCACCTGAAAGAAACCTACTATCTTGTAAAGAAGCTTGCTTCCCCGCTTGAGCTTCAGCTCCACGGTCTCAACTTCCTCCCCGGCACTGACATAGTTGACATGGCAATCAACGAAGGACTTATTTCGCGTGAGGAAATGGACGAGATTATGTACGCGCCGATGCAAACTCAGTTTGACGCATATTGGAAGCGCGAGGATGAGCGTGAAAGCCGTCTTTGGTACCGCCTCGCCTATTGCTGGCAGTACAAATCATGCAGAAGCAAGTGCGAACTTTATGAAAAGGACATTTTCAAGTACGAAAATGAAATTGATGCAATGTACGCAAAATGTCAGAAGCGTACAAAACTTCGCTATCTATACAAAAAAGGCAGAGTTGTACTCCGCAGCCTGAAAATGAGAATATTTAAATAACAAAAAAGGAACTGCAATGCAGTTCCTTTTTTAATCAAACTATTTTAGCCAAGCTTTGCAGCGTTAACCTTGATGCCAGGGCCCATGGTTGTAGCCACTACGCAGGACTTGATGTACTGGCCCTTTGCAGCAGCGGGCTTTGCCTTGATGATAGCACCCATGAGAGCATTGAAGTTCTCACCGAGCTTTTCAGCACCGAAGGAAGCCTTACCGATGGGGCAGTGAATGATGTTGGTCTTGTCGAGACGGTACTCAACCTTACCAGCCTTAGCTTCGTTAACAGCCTTAGCAACATCCATTGTAACAGTACCAGCCTTGGGGTTAGGCATAAGGCCCTTAGGACCGAGCACCTTACCGAGACGGCCGATAACGCCCATCATATCGGGAGTAGCGATAACAACGTCAAACTCAAACCAGTTTTCAGTTGTAATCTTCTGTACCATATCTTCAGCACCAACATAGTCAGCGCCTGCAGCGGTAGCAGCGTCTGCCTTGTCACCCTTTGCAAAAACAAGGGTTCTAACAGTCTTACCTGTACCGTTGGGGAGTACGATTGCGCCACGAACCTGCTGGTCTGCGTGACGGGAGTCTACGCCAAGGCGAACGTGAAGTTCAACAGTTTCGTCAAACTTTGCCTTTGCGGTCTGGCAAACGAGGCCAATTGCCTCTTCTGCATCATAGAGTTTTGTCTTTTCGATGAGCTTTGCGCTCTCGATATACTTCTTTCCTGTCATGTTCGGTACCCTCCTTAGTCTACAACGGTAACGCCCATGCTGCGTGCAGTACCTGCGATCATGCTCATAGCACTCTCTACAGAGCTTGCATTAAGGTCGGGCATCTTGGTTTCAGCGATCTTACGGATCTGCTCTTTGGTGATCGAAGCAACCTTGGTCTTGTTCGGAACGCCGGATGCAGTTTCGATACCGCAAGCCTTCTTGATAAGAACTGCTGCGGGGGGAGTCTTAGTGATGAAAGAGAAAGAACGGTCAGCGTAAACTGTAATTACAACAGGGATGATAAGACCCATGTCATTCTTGGTTCTTTCGTTGAATTCCTTGGTGAAGTTAGGAATCGGGATACCATACTGACCGAGTGCAGGACCGATAGGGGGCTGAGGAGTAGCCTTACCTGCGGGAATCTGCAATTTAATGTAACCGGTAATCTTCTTTGCCATTTTAAATGCACCTCCAAATGTGGTTATCTCGAGGAAACTCAAAAAAATTTTTTCCTCTCCCACTTTTCTCCGCGCCAGCGGAGTGCTTTTTAGAAAAAAGCTAAACGTTAGTCTGCGAGTTTTATGTCGCTGATCTCGACCTTAACGGGCATATCGCGCTTACCTGTGTTAACAAGCACAGTAACGGACGAACCGTCCTCAGAAATGTCGTAGATCTTACCGCTGTAGCCTTCAAATGTGCCACGAACAATTTTAATTTCTTCGCCAACTTTAAATGAAGCCTTTGTTGTTTCGCCTTGCATAATTGCAAGCTCGTCCTCCGTCAGCGGAACGGGTTTGGATCCGGGGCCTACAAAGCCTGTAACACCACGGATATTGCGGACTACATGCCAGCTCTCGTCATTCATTATCATCTTGACAAAAACATAGCCGGGAAGCAGCTTTGCCTCGGTTTCCTTCTCCTCACCTGCCGCGTTAGTTTCCATAACGGTTTCAACAGGGATCTTGATATCAAATATCAAATGTCCGAGATTTCTGTTTTCGATAATCTTTTCGAGATTGGTTTTTACCTTGTTCTCGTAGCCTGAATAGGTATGTGCTACATACCATCTCGGGCCGAGCCTTTGCAGTTCGTTAATATCGCTCATTTCTGACCTCCCGAAAGAAATCAGTTAAAGAGATCTCTGAGTCCGAAAACTGCCGCACTTGAGCCCCAGTCCAAAACTGCAATTACAACTGCAAGCGCAACAACTGTTGCAATAACTAAAATTGTGCTTGCCTTGGTGTTTTTGAAGGGATTCCAAGTGATCTTCTTAAGCTCGCTCTTGTAGTCGCGGAAGAATTTTGCGATGCGATTAGGTTTCTTTTCCTTAGTAACTTCAGCCATCTTTCTTTCCTCCGTAATTACTTGGTTTCTCTGTGCAGAGTGTGCTTGTTGCAGAAACGGCAGTACTTGTTCATTTCAAGTCTGTCGGGATCGTTTTTCTTGTTTTTCTTGGTCTCATAGTTTCTCTGCTTGCACTCGCTGCATGCCAGTGTGATTTTAACTCTCATTATCGGCACCTCCTGTAAGTTTAAGTTTGATTCCGGTGAAAAACAACCCGGAATCCTCGTACCTCCCTCAATGCGCCGTGGGTTGTGTGCGGAAGGAAAAAGAGCACACAAAAAAGACCCCTTGCGCAGAGGTAGAATAAGTTTAACACATTACCGCGCTTTTGTCAATATTTTTTTTGAAAGTTTTTCTTTATTTAATGTATTCGAGGTATCTGACAAGCATCGTTGCAGCCTCAGCTCTTGTGGCATGTCCCTGCGACTCAAGAGTCGATGCGCTTCTGCCCTTGATGATTCCTTCTCCAACCGCCCATTTAACTGCATCTGTCGCCCACGAGGATACAGAAGCCGCGTCTGAATATACGGACAAATCTGCAGCCGCCGCAACGGCATTGCCCTTAAGTTTTGCGTAGTTGTACAGGATAAGCGCTATCTGCTCTCTGGTTATATTTGCATCCGGAGCAAACTTTCCATCGCCCACGCCCTTTACAATTCCGTTTTCCGATGCCCATGATACGCTGTTTGTATACCATGTATCTTTAGCGACATCCGCAAACTGAGCGATTTCGCATCTCGGTTCTTTTTCAACTCTGTAAAGAATTGTAACAAGCATCGCTCTTGTCAGACCGGTATTCGGTGAAAACTCATTTTCGCCGGTGCCGTTCATAAGCTTTTGCTCATAAGCATATTTTACGCTGTCATAAAACCAATCCTTTTCGGATACATCGTCAAATGACATCAGAAATACTTCCGGGTCTTCCTCCGGTGCTGCGGGAGTTTCTTGCTTTGCCGTAGTGGTTACTTCCTCTTTGTCTTTATCCGGTTTGTTACCGCCGGAAGGCTTAGAAGTTCCACCGGAAGGCTTGGAAGTTCCACCGGTTGTTGTACTTTCTGTGGTGATTTCGGTTGTAGCTTCAGTTGTAGTTTCATTGTCCTCAACCTCGAAGACAATTGTTGCAGTATTATTGATTTTGTGGGATATCTTACTGCTATCAACACCCATGATTTTGCAATTTTCTATTTCAAATGCTACACTTTTTTTATCTATTTTTTCATATGAAAAAACAGCAGTGATTATATTTCCGCTTTTAGGCAATTCTACTGCACTTGCGCTTACAACTCTGATAGAATTCTCTGCATAGCTGTCATTAATTATAGCCGTTGCGCTTTTAACAACATCGCCGCCGGTCACGCTTACTATATCAAGAACTTCATTATCGTATACCAAATTAAAACTGCATCCGCAAAATGCCTCTGCCGCATCTATACTAATCTCTACGGTGACTGTCTTGTCCTCTGCAGACAAGGTTCCTGCTACATCAAGTACGGTGGCTTCTGCCGCAAATACTGTAAAACCGGACAGTAAAAACAATAAAACAAATAGAGTCAACAGCTTTTTCATATCAATTTCCTCAACTTATATTTCAGATGCTAACATTATATAATATATCGCTTACTTTGTCAACAAATCAAAAAAACAACTCCCCGAGGGGAGTTGTTTTTTGTATTAGCAATTAGTTGAAGTATTCTTCAGCTGCATCTGCATATGCAAGGATTGCCTTTACTACATACGAGA
>SVRG01000100.1 GCA_015064965.1 Oscillospiraceae bacterium | reverse complement strand
CTCGCCGATGATATGAAGTGTACCGTTCGGTGCGAGTCTGCCAAGTGCGGTGGTAAGCGAAGACATGGGGTCAGCAAGTGTTCCTGCGCCTGCGAGTTTGCCGCTTGCACTGAGGTAAACATCGCTCATCTCGAAATTATCAACAGTATAAACACCGTTGAAGATTGCATCGTAAATCGCCTTACCGTAGATTACATAGCCTGCGTCATCGGGATGGAGTTTATCGCCTGCAAAAAGTGTGTCTGTAACTGCCGCATCGTAAAGGATTGCATAAAGGTCAACGTATATGTACTTATCCGCATCCTCTGCCGCAAGTTTCTCTGTTACATACTTCTGTGTAGGACGGATAACGCTTACTGCACGAACGTCAGAAGCTTTACTTGAGGTGAGACGGTAAATCGCACTTGTGGTGAACACTTTTTCTGTATCGGGAAGGTCACCGAATGACTTTACAAAAGTTTCATACTTCTCGGTAAAGTTCATCATCTGACCGACAGTTCCACCGGCTGCAGATGCATCGTTTGTACCAAGAGCGATGAGCACGTAGTCACTGTCAGCCTCGTTAAATGCGATAGAGTACGCAAGAGTCTTATTGTAGTAGCCGTTGCCGTAGGAAAGAATAGTTGAACCGCCAACACCATAGTTACCGATGATAACTTCTTTGCCCGCTCCTTCGCAGAGTTTTGAAAACTGTGCAGAGTAAGACTTTGTAAGCTGGTCGGTAGAACCTGTACCCTGAGTAATAGAGTCACCTATAAAGGAGATACGAAGAGGCTCGTCATACTTTACGGTTTCACCGTTAACCTTGTCAAAACGAACTACATTGAACTCGCTTGCATCGGGGCAAATAAGTGTTGCAATTTTGCTTTCACCGTCATATGCCTTAACCTGTGTTGCATCAAGTACCGTACCGCTTGCAAAGGTTGCATTCTCAGAAATTGTGAGGTTAAAGTCGCCTCTTAAGCACTGTGTATATGCAACATCGAGTTCATATGCGCTGATAAGACCGCCGTTGAAATTGCCGCCATTAATAGTGATGTCTATATCACCGTCAACTGCAAAATACTTTTTGTCGGTCATTACAAATCTTGTACAATAGCTTGCATATCCGCTTATAGGACCGATATTTGCCTGAGCGTAAAGTGCACCGCCAAATGTACCGCCGTTTACAGTAAGGGTTGCATCGTCGGCAAGAATAGAATTGCCCGAAAGGCTGAATGTACCGTTAAATGTACCGCCGTCTATTACCACAGTAAGAGGTGCGGAGATAGAACCTACAAGGTCGGAATGTCCTTTATACGCACTGTCTGTGGTATCATTGTACGCACGCTTGTTACCGCCTGCAAATGTACCGAAAGTACCGTTTTTAACGGTAATTGAGTAAGGAATCTCGGTTACCATAGTGGTATTGAGTGCATAGTTTGCATCGTGCTCACCTTGAGTACCCGGGAGAGCATCAATGCCGCCGTAGAAGTCGAGTTTTCCAGTCACCTCAAAGTTTTCGCCGAACACTATCGAGTTGAAACCGCCGAAGACGGTTGCACCATTCGACGTTACCGGCAAATCGAGAGTAATTACATTTGAATTTGTGTTCTTTGCAAAAGCAACATCGCCGTTCAAGGTAAGCGAACCGCCGCTTATAGTAACGTCGCCGTCAACTTCAGGCAAAGTCGTCACAGATGCAGTGTAATTGCCAACAATCACAACTTCTCCACCGTCTGTAAGCTTAGCGTACGCATCTGCAAGAGAACCCATGGGGCTATCCGAAGAAAGTCCTGTACCTGTTGCATTCTCTGCCACATATACAGTAGAAGGAGTAGTGTTGTCTGCGCTTGAATTAAAAGCAGTGCTTGTGTCACTAACACCGCCAATACTATAAGTGTTATTTACCGGGAAAGCACGTACTGTGAAAGTATAGTTACCATAACCCAATGCTTCAAAATCCGGAACATAAGAAGTCTGGCAAGTAAAATAAGTCTTTGCCTCAGCACCGTTGATATAGAATGTTACTTTGTATGCACCTGCATTTTCAACAGCATCCCATACTGCAATGTTGTTATTCCATGTAAGGTTAGTCGGTGCCGGAAGTGCTGCGCCTTTTGCACCAGAAAGTGTATTCTTAAAAGAATCATTGGTCTGTGCAAACAGCCAATCTACAATACCGGGAGTATCTGCCGCAATCTTCCAGATATTACTGTGGTTGCCGCCGACTACCTCGGTGTATGTGATATTACCGCCGACCGCTTTGATAGCCGCCGCCATGGTACGTGTTCCCTCTACAGGGCTACCTGATGCGCTTGTATCAAGGTCGCCGTGGAATGCCCAGATAGCAATATCCTTCATACGGTGAGCAACGGCATGAACATAATCATCTTCTGCACGTGAGCCTGAAACAGGTATTGCCGCCGCAAAAACTTCGGGATAAAGCGCCATGAAGTTCCATACCGCACCTGTTCCGTTGGAT
Source organism: Oscillospiraceae bacterium (assembly GCA_015064965.1). Taxonomy (GTDB): domain Bacteria; phylum Bacillota; class Clostridia; order Oscillospirales; family CAG-272; genus UMGS902. The sequence goes on along the minus strand of SVRG01000100.1, from coordinate 4,140 downwards.
GAGCCCGCAAGATACACTTTGGATGTATCTGCACGGTAGTCTGTAAGGAACTTATCGAGGAGTTCTGTAGCTGCACAGAAGTACTTACTGCCGTAAGGCTCGCCGCTTTCAAGGAACTTTGCATATTCCTCACTGCCGGGATAAACGTTCTTTCCTACAGTTGAGTAAAGTGTCCACTCATATGGACTTGACGGACATTGCGGAGCAATCATAATGCATTCATAATCGCTCTCGTAAATCGCATTATTTATACTGTATGAACCAAGCTGTGAAGTATTGTTTGTACCTCTGGAACCGTTGCCGTGCATATACAAAACTACGGGATAATCCTTGCCGCTTGTTTCGTAACCTTCCGGCAAATAGTAACGGTAAGGAAGAACCGTTCCGTCGGACGCGGTAAAGCTTCCGTAAAGGAACGCATCCTGAATTGCCGGCTTTTCATCAGGGAGTATCTCTCCCTCGTCTGTTATAATCTTTTTAAAACCTTCCATTTTTTCCACTAATGTACTATAGTTTGCAAGTCCTCTTACATCTGCTACAGATGTTGCACCCTCGCCCGTAACACTGCCGTCAAAGCGTGTCAAAGTTGTTGCACTGAAATCACCACCGGTGATTTTAACATTTACATTACCGGTAAGCTTACTTATTTTAGCATTGGAATAAACATTGTATATAAATGTACCGCCGCTGATGTTCATTTCTACATTTCCACCGGAACCAACATCAGCACCCATATAAATATTGTAAAGCGTACCGCCCTCAATATTAACATGTGCAGTTCCTGTAAACGCTTTGTCTACGTTTCGGCAAAAAGATATAATAATCGCTTTACCGCTCTTAATTGTAATATTGGTATCATTGCCAAGCAAAGTGCTATCATCATACACTCCTTCGCCGGAAAGCACGCCACCAACGATAACTATACCTTTAGCTATCGAAGAAAAATCGCCAAATCCGGTAACGGTAATTCCCTCACCGAAAACAACAGGGTTAAACTGTGCAATAAGGCTTAAGTAACTTCCGTTGCCATGCATGGTGAGATTTTCAAACGTGGTTGCACCGTTTAAAACAAAGCGTATACTGTTAAGTGCGAGGGTTCCACCGGTAATTGTAACCTTGCCGCTATGCGTAGGCTCTACAAACTTAGATGTGAGCGTAACTTGGTCAGTGATAACGATTTGACCGCCGTCATCACCGAGTGCGGCATATGCATCTGCAAGTGTACCTACAGGTGCATCCTTTGAAGAACCGTCCCCACTTCCGCCGTCAGTAACATACACTGTGTCCAAATTGACCTCGATCTCTTCTTCATATGGAATTACTGTAGTAAAACTTTCAAGTTTCGGTGATACAACACTGTAATTCTCGTATTCACTGAAATCCACTACAGAGGTTGTACCTGTTCCTGTCATACTGCCGTCAAAGCGTGTAAGAGAGGTAGAACTGAAATCGCCGCCTGTTACCTTTATATTAATATTTCCTGCAACCTTACTGGACTTTGCACTTGAATAAATGTTGTACATAAATGTACCGCCACTAACATTCATGTTTACGTTACCGCCTGTACCGGTAATAGCACCGGTATAGATGTTGCAAAGTGTGCCGCCCTCAATATTGATGTTTGCAGTACCTGTATAGTTTTTGTTTACGCCGTAAGAATAACCGACAAGAATCGCCTTGCCGCTTTTGAAAGTAATGTTTGTATCTTTGCTAATCAAAGTATCATCATTGTACTTGTCAAAGTTTGCACGTGTGCCGCCGAGAATAGCCACACTATTCAAAAGTGTTATAAAATTGCCGAATCCGGTTACAGTGATACCCTCGCCGAAAACAACAGGATTAAACTGTGCAACGATAAGCAAATACTTATTGTTACCTTTGAGTGTAATGTTTTCAAAGGTTGTCGGCCCGTTAAGCATATAGTGCACATCTGTTGCCGCAAGCGTACCGCCTGTCAGAGTAACCTTGCCGCTATGCGTAGGTTCAACAAAAGATGTCGCTATTGAAACGGTATCGGTAATTACGATTTTACCGCCGTCATCGCCGAGTGCGGCATATGCACCTGCAAGTGTTCCTAAAGGCGCGCTTGCAGACGAACCGTCTCCGGTTCCGGTGTCAGAAACATATACTGTTTTTTCTGCGGCAAATACTGATATTACGAGTAATGCCGAAAGCGCAAGCATAATTAAGGCTTTTTTCATAATATTTCTCCTCATAGAAAATACTTTACAAAACTATTATAAAACAGTTTTACACTATTGTAAAGCATGACATTTCATGGTATACTACATTATATATAATATAGTGACGGGAGAAAAAAATGGAACTTTTACAACTCAGATACTTCTGCGATGCCGCTCGAAACGAAAACTTTTCAGCTACAGCAAAAAAATTCGGTGTACCGACATCAGCAGTATCTCAAAGTATTCACAGACTTGAAAAAGAGCTCGGAACATCATTTTTTTCAAGAAAAGCAAACTCCATAAAGCTTAATGACATAGGTAAAGAATTCTTTTTGAAAATGTCCGCTTCTCTTACACTTATGGACGATGCAATAAACTATGTTTCAAGCAACAAGAAAAAAAGAACGCTAAGTATTTGTATCGATGCCAAACGTCAACATATGCTTAAGATAATTGAGAAATTCAAAGAAAATCACACTGACATAGATGTAAATATCAAGCACGTTTTGGACTTTTCCAAGAATGACTATGATATTATAATAGCGGATTGTAATCTTCAACTTGCAGAATTTGAAAAACTTTTATTTCGCTCTGAAGGGCTCTCAATTGCTATTCACAAAAACAATCCGCTTGCCTCATGCAAAAATCTTACTGTCGATATGTTAAAAAACGAACCGTTCATCACAATGAACGAGCAAAGACCTATGCATAAGGTTGTCCTGAATGTTTGTACCGATTTTGGCTTTTCTCCGCATATTACATTACAAAGCGATGACCCGAGTTATGTAGGACGTCTTGTGTCACTTAACATGGGAGTAGCTATCATCCCGGGAACTCCCTCGCCTGAAACATTTTCAGAAAACGTTGTTTTTTATCCTATAAAGGGCTATACACGTGATATATACGCCTACATTCTGCAAAGCAAGCAAGTTTTACCGTATGTAAACGATTTTTTGAATCTGCTGACAGAAAAAGAATTTATTTAATCGTTTTCTCCCAAGTTTCTTTTGTCATAAGCATTGCGTGACCTGTTCTGATTTCGCCTATGAGCGACACCTCTATGCCCTCGGTGGTATGATGATAAATGAATCCGAGTTTGTCCTGAACTCGGCGGCTCTTAAGATTGCCGTCGTAATAACCGCACCAAATTCTGTTCATTCCGAGTTCTTCGAAGGCATAGCGAAGCACCTCGCGTGCGGCTTCTGGGATCAGCCCCTGTCCCCAGAATGGCTTGCCGATCCAATAGCCAAGCTCGTATTCGTCTGCATCTTCTGCAAGATCGTCACGCTTTAGTCCGACGCTACCGACGGCTTTTCCGTCTTCTTTCAAGCAAACTGCATAAGTTTCGGGAGCAGAAAGCACATTGCGAATGATTTCTCGACTGTTCTCCACGCTTGTGTGAGGTGGCCATCCAGCAGGAGGCCCTACCTCCGGGTCGCTTGCATATTTGTATAAATCCTCCGCGTCATCCTCGCACCACGGACGGAGAATGAGGCGTTTCGTTTCAAGTATCATAGGTTTCTCCTAATATTTAGGTACAATTTTTTTGTCATTATATCACATTACAGTACACATTGTAAAGTACATAAACTTTGCCATATAAAAATGGAAAAAGCCTTGTAAATACAAGGCTTTTCACGGCTCCCCGAGCTTAGCTCGAACCAGCGACATCATGTATCAACAATGTCTCGCGGGGCGAGCCATACGAGTTTTTCTTTGACGGCTGAACACCGTCAATTTGCTATCGCAAACCGAAAAACGTCGGTCATGCGCTCTACCGACCGAGCGGGAAACGAACAGAAAATCCAGCGTGAAAAAGCCTCTCATCACGAGAGGCTTTTAAAACTATGTTTTTCGCTTGTCAAAGCGCCTGTTTCTGCAGTAAAGCAAAATATCTGCGCCGACCATAGATATATTTAAAAAATAGAAAAATAAAACATACCATTTTTCTGTAAAA
>SVRG01000099.1 GCA_015064965.1 Oscillospiraceae bacterium | reverse complement strand
AACGGGTATCGAGATTCACCCCGGCGCTACCATTGGCAAGGGACTTGTTATTGACCATGGCAGCGGCGTTGTAATTGGCGAAACAGCAGAAATCGGCGACAACTGCACACTTTATCAGGGCGTAACGCTCGGCGGTACCGGCAAGGATACCGGCAAGCGACACCCCACACTTGGCAACAATGTTATGGTTGGCAGCGGCGCCAAGGTACTTGGACCGTTCAAAGTAGGCGACGGCGCCAAAATCGCATCAAATGCAGTTGTGCTTGAGGCAGTTCCCGAAAAGGCAACGGCGGTCGGCGTGCCGGCAAGAGTTGTCCGTATCAACGGCGTCAAGGTGTGCGACCAGCTTGACCAGGTGCACGTTCCCGACCCTGTTGCGCAGGAGATTTGCCGCGTAGAACGCCGTATTTACGAACTTGAAAAAAAGCTTGAAGAAAAAGAAAACCAAGATAAATAACTTTGGAGATAGAATATGCTTATTTACAACACTTTAACAAGACAAAGAGACGAGTTTGTGCCTAATCACAAGGGCAAAGTAAAAATGTACACCTGCGGTCCCACCGTTTATCACTTTGCTCATATCGGAAACCTCCGCAGTTACATAATGGAGGACGTGCTTGAAAAGTATCTGCGCTACGTCGGCTATGATGTAAAACGTGTTATGAACATCACCGACGTAGGTCATCTTTCCAGCGATGCCGATACCGGCGAGGATAAGATGCTCAAAGGTGCGCGACGCGAGAAAAAAACGGTTATGGAAATTGCAAAGTACTACACCGATGCATTTTTTGCGGACTGTGCAAAGCTTAATATCAAGACCCCCGATGTAGTAGAGCCTGCAACATCCTGCATTGATGAGTTTATCAAGGTTATCGAGGCGCTTCTTGAAAAAGGTTTTGCATATGAGGCTGGCGGAAACATCTATTTTGATACGTCCAAACTTTCGCAGTACTATGTATTCAATGATTTCAAAGAAGAAGACCTTGAGGTAGGCGTGCGTGAAGGCGTTGAGGGCGACGAAAACAAGAGGAACAAGGCGGACTTTGTGCTTTGGTTTACAAAGTCCAAGTTTGACGATCAGGAACTCAAATGGGAAAGCCCCTGGGGCATCGGTTACCCCGGTTGGCACATTGAGTGCTCATGCATCAGCATGAAGCATCTCGGTGAAGACCTTGACATTCACTGCGGCGGTATTGACAACGCATTCCCCCACCACACCAACGAAATCGCGCAGAGTGAGGCATATCTCGGACACAAATGGTGCAATTATTGGTTCCATGTTCACCACCTCAACACAAATTCGGGCAAGATGTCAAAGTCAAGCGGCGAGTTCCTCACGGTTTCTCTGCTTGAAAGCAAGGGATACAATCCCCTTGTTTACCGTCTTTTCTGTTTGCAGTCGCATTATCGCAAGTCGCTTGTGTTCTCCTATGAAAATCTCGACAATGCAACAACGGCATATAATAAGCTTGTGGCGCGCATTGCCGCACTTCTCAAGGGAGAGCAGGGCGAAGTTGACAAGGCGGCATTTGATAGCCTTAAAGACGGCTTCAAGGCAGCTCTCGACAACGACCTCAACACTTCTCTCAGCGTAACTGCGCTCTATGACGTACTCAAAGCGGATACCACCCCCGCGACAAAGCTTGCACTTATTGAGGACTTTGACTACGTGCTCGGACTTGATCTTGTGAAGGCTGCAAAAGCAGCTGTAGAGGCAGAAGATGCGGTTGCAGAAAGCGCATCCGATGATCCGTTTGTAAAGGAAATCGAGGCTAAAATTGTAGAGCGTGCCGAGGCAAAGAAGGCAAAGGACTATGCAAGAGCTGACGCAATCCGCGCAGAGCTTCTTGAAAAAGGCGTAGTGCTTGTTGACACTAAAGAGGGCACAACTTTCAAGATTGAAAAATAAAATCCAAGGTTTTTATTATGATAGATTTACTTGATATGCATAAGGCGTTTATCCGCTCCCACCTCGGTGAGGGCGATATAGCCGTAGATTTTACGATGGGCAACGGCAATGATACCGAGTTCCTTTGCCGCACAGTCGGCGAGGGCGGCAAGGTTTATGCCTTCGACATACAGGCGGATGCCGTTGAGTCCACGAGAAAGCGTCTTGAGGGATGCGGATTTTCAAATTACACACTTATTCATGATAGCCACGCAAACGTGCTTGACCACATCAGCGAAAAGTTCAAGGCTGGTATGTTCAACCTTGGATATCTTCCCGGACATGGGCACCACGAGGTTACTACCATGCGCGAAAGCACACTTGCCGCGGTTAAGGGTGCAATGAGCCTGATGGATAAAGATGCAATATTGCTTGTTGCGGTTTATCCCGGCCATGAGGAGGGGAAACTCGAGGGCGAGATGCTTGAGGAGTATTTTTCCACAATCAGCCGTTTTCAGTATTGCATTACAAAGGTCAATATCGTAAACTCTGCCACTTCGCCTTTCTTTTTTGTAATTGAAACCAAGTGATGAGGTAAATATGAATAAAGTTAATAAGAAATCGGGCACACCAAGTGCCATATCTGTGTTTTTTATTGCGTTTTTTGCAATTGCTTTAATCATCGTGTCGTTTTTCGCCATTGACTTTTTAGGGACAAACGAAAAGCGCGGAGCAGTTACATATGTTATCGGCACAGAGGAGTATAAGCTTTCGGGCAAAGATGCGTATTCTTCAAACGGACTTTTGTTGGTTTGCTTTGACGATATTGCAAAAATCTGTGAAATGACCGTTACCGGAACGTCGGAGTCCAAGGTGTTCTATGCGCGAAACTCCGATCAGCGCGTGTCGCTTTCAAACGGTAACAGAATCGCTACGGTCAATAGCCGCACTCATGATATGCTCGCACCCGCGGTGCTTTTCGAGCGCGGAATACTTGTGCCGCTTGATTTTGTCAAAGAGAATATGGCAGGCATTGATACAAAATTTGAGGACGGCAAACTCACAGTTTTGCGCGGTGAGTACAACTCAAGCACAAAGAGTGAGCCGAACTATGAGGATGTTGGCTTTACCGGCAGTGTTGATGCGCCTGTTACCCAGCCTGACGATACTGTAAAGGTTGCACCTACATACGATTTTGTTGCCGACCTTTCTTCTTTTGAAGAATATATGAATCCCGAAGATACCGATGCATATATGATTCTGGTTAACCGTACAAGTACAATTGACGAAAACTACAAGCCGGAAAATCTCGTGCCAATTACCAATGTGCGCAAGGACGGCAGAAGCGAAACAATGGTTGAAACTGCAGAAAAGGCATTGCAGGCACTGTTTATTGAGATGCGAGCAGCAGGATATACCGATGTTTCGGTAACAAGCGGTTATCGCTCCTACGATAAGCAGAAATATCTCTACGGCGTTTATACCAATAATGAAATGGCAGCTCATCCGGACTGGTCGCGTGAGCAGGCGCAAAAAGAGGTTGATACCTATTCTGCGCGCCCCGGCACAAGCGAGCACCAGACAGGACTTTGCGTTGACATGCACAACCTCGGCAGCGCATCACAGAAGTTTGCAAGACAAGAGGTTTATACCTGGCTTATCAATAACTGCTACAAGTTTGGATTTGTGCTCCGTTTCCCCGAAGGAAAAGAGGACATCACCGGCTATAGCTTTGAGCCGTGGCATTATCGCTTTGTTGGACGTTTCCACGCAAGCGAGATGCACCGCCTTGATATGTGCCTTGAGGAATATACTGCGCATCTTGCAGAGAATAAATAAATATTTGTAATTTTTAAAATTTCGGAGGTTATTATGGATAACGCTATTAAAAAGAAAGTTTCCGAGCATATCAACTTCCCAATACTTTTGTTGGTGCTCGCGGCGTTATTAAAGTTCGGCTATGCTTTCTTTCCCGTATTTGGAGGCTTTCGAATGTCTCCCTATCATATGGCATCAGTTTTTTATCCGTTTGTATTGCTTGTGTTGGTAATCCTTTGTTTAAATGGTAAACTTAAAAACGGGAAACGCATTCTTGGCATTTTTATAATGGTTGCAGAGGCATATTGGCTTTTTAGTGGTGTTATGTCAATTACAAGCAATTTGACTTTGTTTAGCAACTTTTTGGAAAGTTCTCTTACAGTTAGATTGTGGAATTTTATGGTTAATCTTTTAGCTTTGGGTGTAGGTTTCACTATATTCAAAGACAAAAAGTTAAGCAGAAAGTGGTCGTTTCTTTATTATGTAATAGCATACATATCCATCATTCTTGCTGCTATAGCAGGAATGTTTCATGGTTTTAGAATTTCCGATGTCATTTCACCTGTTGTTTTTGCAACGGCAATTTACAATTTAAATAATCTTTTTGATGAAACTGCTGTTGAAAAAACAAAAATAACAAAGAAAAAACTTGTAATCCTTGCAATTTTTTTGGGAATTCTTTTGTTGATACATTCTGCATTAAGCGTCGATTGGTTCAGAATGCAAAGCAACGGTTCGACAAATGTTTGCGGTTCATGCGGACGCAGTTGGGAACCCGGAGATCCGGATGGCAATTACATGAATATTGCAAAAACCAACCTTTGCAAAATTTGCGAAAAGAACTATCATAGCCTTAAAGAATTTATAGGTGAATAAACTAAAAGGAGATGCATTGCATCTCCTTTTGCTTTGGTTGCCTTTATATGTTATCTTGAAGTAAAAAAATAGACGTGCTCTGAACTTAGATTTATAACATAAAAAGAGCGAGGGTTAACCTCGCTCTATGTATTAAAGCCCAAGCAACTGCTTTTTCTTTGCATCAAATTCTTCTTGGGTGATAACTCCGCTATCAAGGAGTTCTTTGTACTTTTTGAGTTCATCAGCATTGCTGGATTCAACTTTTGTAACTTCAGGAGTTGCACCTTTGTTCTGGCGAGATACAAGCAAGTCGCTTACAACCTTATGTATCTCATTGCGATTTTTTATCATCGAAAAGCTGATTCTTCCCGAAGAAGATGCAACAGCAATACTCTTGAAAGAGCCTGTGCTTACTGCGCTTACAGAGTCAAGTGGCAAATCAACACGCTTTTTACGTGCACGGCCGAAAATGCGCTTGTCCGTAACGGTGAGTTCAAAGCCAACAAAGCAAAGGCAAACTAAACCGCCAATCAAAACGATACCGGCAAAGATAATTGCGCCTATCGTTAGAGCAGGAATAATACCGCGCATCAATGCATAATTTGTCCCGTTTGGACATGAAATAATCTTTTCACATTGCCAGCAATGTTTTCCGCCGCTATAGTAATAGCCATTTCCACAAGTTCCGGCACTTTTATGCTCGATGTAAACTTCATAATAGGAATCGTACTCATCGTACAGACTAATGATATTGAGAGTTGAAAATACTGCGATAGCAATGATAGCTAAAGTAAGAGCAATAAGTACTATCCTTTTAAAGCCTTTTTTCACATTATACTGTTCACTCTTAATTAAAACTTTTTCTTCCATATTCATTCTCCTTTTTTGATTGGAATTTATGTGTCAATTATATCTGTATTACAGATAAAAGTCAATATCTTTATTACAGATAATGCATAATAATTTTGAGGTGATTATTGTGCAATTTAAGAATATAAGGAGTATCAGAGAAGATAGGGATATTCGCCAAAGGGAAGTGGCAGCGTATTTGAATGTTTCGCAGAACACATATTCACAGTACGAAACAGGGGTTATTTCTTTAACCGCCGAAGTTTTAATTAAACTTGCTAATTTTTATGATGTAAGCGTTGATTATCTCCTCGACCAGACAGACAATCCGAAAAGACAAAAATAAAGGCACATCGAAAGATGTGCCTTTATTAGTTCAATTCTCGTTTTAAAGACGGGTTCCCCGACTTTAAAACTCCTTAAAAGTCGCGAGCGGTCGAGCGTGGCGCGAGCGAACGGTTTTGCTACACATTAAAATCCTTGGATTTTAATGTGATTATTTACAAGCCAATCGAAACGCAACTGCAACGGCTACGGTCATTTTAACCTGTGGGTTGTTACCTGCGCCGATGAGACCCATCATTTCTAAAGCGAAGCGTTCTGATATACGCTCAAAAGTTATGCACTTTTGAAGATGCATATTTCCTACGGGCCAAACAGAAAGAAAATTCAACGGAGGAATCTCTATATTTGGAAAAAATTCCGAATGTTTGCTGGAATAAAGACCGGATATCTACGGTGGTGAATTTGAATCTCCTATGATATATTGAAAAGTTAATAGAGTTTCATTGAAATTAAAAAGAATGAGTCCGGTACAATACCGAACTCATTCGCAAGCAATTTAATATTTATTTTGTCTAATCTTTGAGGACATTTCACGTCCATCTTGCTTTTCGATTTTCGATTAAAAATCGGGGTCAAAGGGAACTTCGACTTGACAATAGTTTTCTTCAAAAGGCGCAGAAGCAAGAACTACAGAAACAACCTCGAAAGCGAGAAGCTCTGCTACAGGTGCAATGTATTTCATTTGTCGTATACCTCCGTTAGATATTAAAACAATACGTACATATTTATTATACATATTCTACCCAAATTATCAATAGTTTTTTAAAAAATTAGTAAAATTTACTTTAAAACAACAAAAAAACAACTCCCCGAGGGGAGTTGTTTTTGTATTAGCAATTAGTTGAAGTATTCTTCAGCTGCATCTGCATATGCAAGGATCGCCTTTACTACATACGAGAGGTTATCTGTGCCTGTCGCATTCTTCTTTGCAAAGGTTTCTG
>SVRG01000098.1 GCA_015064965.1 Oscillospiraceae bacterium | reverse complement strand
GAGCGATGATACCGCGCTTATGATTGACGATGACGGTAGTTTTTGTGCGCTCAAAGCGGGAAAGGTTACGGTTACTGCGACGGTTGCCGGCGAGAGCAGAAGCGTTGACGTAAAAATTGTTGATAAAGACGCTTTTACTTGGTATTCCCAGCATCTTGCTAAAGGTGGCGGATGGCACGGTACAGAACTTGCAAATGTTTATTTTTATGCCGGCGCATACAGAAGATTTATCATAAACGGATACAATCGCGGACTCGACTGGATGGATACCGGATGTGCGCTTTCATCCTGTGCCATTGTGCTCAACAATCTTGGTGCGCGTTATGTCGGCGGCTATGATTTCCGCTTTGAGGCTGACGGAAACCTTGAGGCAGACCCATATACGGTTGCGCTTGCAAATTCTTCCAATCGCGGACTTACATCCTCAAAAGGAACGCTTTACGGCAACCCGATAATGATAAACATAAAGCAGATAGCATCATCATTCACGCTTTACGGTCAGCCGCTTGATGCAGTACGTACATACGGCGTAAGCAAAAAGAACCTTAAGGCTGCTCTTGACGAGCATCCTGAGGGTGTTATAGTTTCAATGGAGAATTCATTCAACGGTTCGCATCATATTGTGGTGACCGAGTGTGTAAATCCCAATGAAACCAATCCTGAAAAGTACAGATTCAAAGTATATGACCCGGCGGGTCAGATACGCTCGGAGGGGGATAATGTCCTTTTTGAAAATTCGGCATCATATGCTTTGCGTTACCGTTATTATCACATGCGTTCCATGATTGTATTTAACTTTGTTCCCTCGGAGGATTGAGTATGAACTATATTTTGAAAAAAGAATATGACATAATAGTTGTAGGCGGCGGTGTTGCAGGTGTTGCTGCGGCAGTGGCTGCGGCTCGTTCGGGTAAAAAAACGCTCCTCCTTGAAAAAAGCGCAGCACTTGGCGGACTTGCAACTATCGGTCTTATAAACTGGTGGGAACCGTTGTGCAATGCTGAGGGAAAGAAGCTTATTTCGGGTATTTCCGAGGAAATACTTCGCAGAACCATAAAGTATTGTATGCACCGCTTGCCCGAATGCTGGAAAAAAGAGGGTGTGTGGGAGCAGGAAACGGCAGATAGATTTGTAACGCATTTTTCACCCACAGTAATGTCACTTGTTTTACAGGAAATGCTTCTTGAAGCCGGCGCTGATATCCGTTACGATGCACTTGTTACATATCCCGAAATGGATAAAAAAACTGTTCGCGGCGTGGCGGTTGAAACGGTGGGCGGAACCGAGTTTTATACTTGCCGTGCGCTTATTGACGCAAGTGGAACCTGTATAATGTTCAGCCGTGCCGGCGCAGAGTGCCGTGACGGTGAAAACTATATGTCGTACTATTCGCACATCGTGGATTTTGCCCCCGGCAAAGAATATAATATGCTGAAAGTGCGTGGTTGGCACATAAGCGGCAGCGGTATGACAGGCAAGGGACATCCCGAGGGATTCCCATACTATGCAGGTGTTACCGGCGATGAGGTAAATGATTATATCATCAAAGGACAGCAGCTTTTGCTTGATGAAATAAAGCAAAAAGAGCCATGTGCGCAGGAAATTGTAGCACTTCCAATGATGCCGCAGTTCCGCATGATACGCCATATTGTCGGCGAGTATGAGATGACCATGGATGACCTTTATAAACCGCATGAGGATTCTGTCGGAACTTGTCCGTATTTTGGCAAAAAAGGCTATTGGTTTGAGATACCGTATGGCACCATTTACTCACCGGAATATACAAATATGTTTGCCGCAGGCAGAGTTATTTCTGCGCATGGCGGTGCGTGGGATGCAACACGCGTGATACCTGTTGCCTGCCAGACGGGCGAGGTTGCGGCGCGTGCTGCAGTGCTTGCAATTGACGAAAACGTGTCTGCGAGAAATGTTGATGTTCCCACTCTCCAGGGCATACTCCGCAAAAATAATTTCCGCTTGCATTTTGACGAAAAACTTTAAAAAAAGCCGAGTTCTTTTGAACTCGGCTTTTTGCTATTTTATCAAATCTTTTATAACCTCGCCTGCAATAATAAGCCCTGCTGCAGAGGGGACAAACGAAATGCTTGCAGGAACGGCGCGGCGGATGCCTTCACTGACTGTTTCAACTTTTATCGGTTCTTCCTTTGAGTAAAGTACTTTTAGCTTCTTTATACCGCGTTTTTTGAGTTCTGTGCGCATCACTCTTGCAAGCGGACAAACAGAAGTTTTGTATACGTCGGTCACTTCAAACAAAAGCGGATCAAGCTTGTTTCCCGTACCCATTGAGCAAATGATTGGAATGTTTTTTTCAGTAGCGATTTCTGCAAGAGCGAGTTTTGCAGAAACAGTGTCAATGGCATCAACAATGTAGTCAAAACTGTCAAAATCAAATTCGCAAAGATTTTCGGGCAGTACAAATTTTTTGTGGCAAATCACATGGCAATCCGGGTTTATGTCGGCAATGCGCCTTGCGGCAACTTCAACCTTGCTTTGCCCCACGGTGGAGTGAAGTGCGATAATCTGGCGGTTGATATTGCTTTCTGCTACGGCATCGCTGTCAATAAGCGTGAGTGCGCCTACGCCGGCGCGTGCAAGCGCCTCAACTGTGTAAGAGCCGACACCGCCGATGCCAAAGACCGCAACATGTGAGTTTTTTAGTTTTTCTATAGCGTTTGCACCTATAAGTCTTTCGGTGCGTGAGAATTGTTCGGACATTGTTTTCCTCCGGGGAAGTTTATGATTATATTCTAACATATTTGTCAAGCGATTATTGACAAAAAATCAAAATAGCGTTAAAATCTTGGTAAGCAATGACTAACTTGGGGAGGCTGTATGGAACAGTATAATATAACCGGAATGGGGTGTGCCGCTTGCAGCGCACGTGTTGAAAAAGCGGTTTCAGCTCTTGAGGGGGTTACCGAGTGCTCGGTAAATCTTCTTACAAATTCTATGAATGTATGCGGAACTGCCACTGAAGAAGAAATCATATCTGCAGTTGTGGCGGCAGGATACGGCGCAAGTAAAAAGGGAAGCGAAGCAAAAAGAAGTGACAGCGGTGATGAAACTCACACAGAAACGGCACAGCTTGTGCGCCGGCTTTTATTGTCTGTCGGTTTTTTGGCGGTGCTCATGTATATTTCAATGGGACATGTTATGTGGGGACTTGCGCTTCCTGTAAAAAGCCCACTCGTAATTGCGCTTGTTGAAATGGTATTGGCGCTTACCGTAATGGTAATAAATTCAAAGTTTTTTACAAGCGGTTTTAAAGGGCTTTTGCATGGCGCGCCCAATATGGATACTCTTGTTGCGCTTGGAAGTGCATCGGCTTTTGTGTACAGCTTTGCGATGACAGTATTGCATGGTGGAGACTGCTTACACGAACTCTATTTTGAGTCTGCTGCCATGATATTAACGCTTATTACTGTAGGAAAAATGCTTGAGGCGCGTGCAAAGGGTAAAACCACAGATGCACTGAAAAGCCTTATGAGTCTTGCGCCGAAAACTGCTACGGTAATACGTGACGGAAAAGAGGTCACGGTGCCTGTAAGTGAGGTACAAAAGGGCGATATATTTGTTGTGCGTCCGGGCGAGAGCATCCCTTGTGACGGTGTGCTTGTTTCGGGCGGCGGCGCGGTTGATGAATCTGCGCTGACCGGCGAGAGCTTGCCGGTGGATAAAACAGAAGGCTCAAAGGTTTACGCTGCAACAATAAACAAATCCGGATTTCTTAAATGTGAGGCAACTCATATTGGTGAGGACACTACTTTTTCCGGAATAATCAAAATGGTAAGCGATGCGGCGGCAACAAAGGCTCCAATTGCTAAAATGGCGGATAAAGTTTCAGGCGTTTTTGTACCTGTAGTTATGGCTATAGCCGTTGTAACATTTATAGCCTGGATGCTTTTGGGACAGACGGTGGGATATGCGCTGGCAAGGGGAATTTCTGTGCTTGTGATAAGCTGTCCATGCGCATTGGGACTTGCAACACCGGTTGCTATCATGGTGGCTAGCGGCGTTGGTGCAAAACACGGAATTTTATTTAAAACTGCGGCAGCAATCGAGGAAACCGGTAAAATAAAGGTGGTTGCTCTTGACAAAACAGGTACAATTACCCGCGGCAAGCCAAGTGTTACGGATATTTTGCCATGCGGCGTTACAGATGAAGAATTGGTTAAAATAGCCGCTTCTCTTGAAATGAAGAGCGAGCATCCGCTTGGCCGTGCGATAGTTGCTTATGCAAGCGAAAACAGCATTGACGTTTTAGAAACCGAAAACTTTGAAGTCCTTGTCGGAAAGGGACTGAAATGCACTGTTTCTGATAGTGAAATTCATGGCGGAAGTCTTGCATATATCAGCGAAATTGTGCCTGTTTCGGATGAGGTAAAAGCAACAGTAAATGCGCTTGCATCCGAGGGTAAAACACCGTTGCTTTTCTGCCGTAACAGTGAGTACATCGGCACTATTGCGGTAGCGGATACCGTAAAAGAGGACAGTGCAGATGCAATTGCTGCGCTTAAAAGCCTCGGCATACGCACGGTGATGCTGACCGGTGACAATGAGCGAACTGCAACTGCAATTGCAAAGCGTGTAGGTATTGATGAAGTAAAAGCAGGGGTTCTGCCTGCAAACAAAGCTGCTGCAATAAAGGAGTTTTCTGCATATGGTAAGGTTGCAATGGTTGGTGACGGTATCAACGATGCTGTCGCGCTAACAAGCGCGGATATAGGTATCGCAATCGGCGCAGGCGCAGACGTTGCAATAGATGCCGCAGATGTTGTGCTGATGCATTCGTCGCTCTCCGATGCGGTTTCGGCAATAAAACTCAGTCGCAAAACGCTTAAAAACATTCGCGAAAACCTGTTTTGGGCATTCTTTTACAATATCATCGGCATACCGCTTGCCGCAGGTGTTTTTATTCCGCTTTTTGCGCTTGAAATGAGCCCGATGTTCGGAGCCGCGGCAATGAGTATTTCAAGTTTTTGTGTTGTTATGAACTCGTTAAGGCTTAATATGTTCAAGCCGTGATAGAAGGAGAAAAGAATATGTACGAAAAAATAATTTCACGCAGGAGTATTAAAAACTATAAACCGGATATGCCGCCCATGGAGCTTATTGACCGCGTTATAAACGCAGGACTTTACGCGGCAAACGGACGTGGATGGCAGTCGCCGATAATCATTGCAATTACCGATAAGGCTACACGCGACAAACTTTCTGCGCTCAACGCACGGATTATGGGCGCGGACGGCGATCCGTTTTACGGTGCGCCATGCGTGCTTGTAGTGCTTGCGGATAAGAGCCGTCCTACTTACATTTATGACGGCTCGCTAACCATGGGCAACATGATGCTTGCAGCCCACGATGCAGGACTTGGCAGTTGTTGGATCCACCGCGCAAAAGAGGAGTTTGAAAGCGAAGAGGGCAAAGAGATTCTCCGTTCACTCGGAATTGAGGGCGACTACGAGGGAATCGGCAACCTGATTTTGGGATATCAGAACGGTGATCCCAAAGACCGCGCACCGCGCAATGAAAACAGGGTGTATAAGATTTAACAATAAGTGTCGGAATATTGCTATGGTATAATATTGCAAATATTCTGTATTTAAATACAAAATATATAAATTTGTAGCCAAATCCTATCTCAAAAACGAGACAGGCTTTGGCTGTGGGTTTAGCCGTCCTTCGGGACGGCTTTTTGTTTGTGATTTGTCGTTTTGTTGTTTATTTTTTTGGAGCAAATGGTTTGAAAAAATGAACAAAGTTCTATGTCGGCGATTGACTATTACTGTAAAAAATGATATAATTATTCTGTTAAAAAATACATTTTGGAGGATCTTATGAAAAAACTCTTTGTGACCCTCGCAACTCTTGTGCTTTGCATGTTGCTTTGCGTTAGTGCATTTGCTGCCGAAAAGACCGTTTATATCGCGTCAGGCGGCAATGACGCAAACGACGGTGCAACATATCAGACTGCCGTTAAAACGGTTGACAAAGCATATGAACTTATCGGCAAAAATGACGGTAAAATCATCGTTTGCAGCTATGTTAATGTTGGCGGCGGATATGTTCTCCCAAAGCATGACGGTACAGTGACCTTTACTTCAGGCGACGGAAAGAATTATTTTCCGCTTGGCAGAGTAGCTTTTTCGCAGTCGCTCACACTTTCGGGCGATACTGTTTTTGAAAGAACCGGTCTCTCCGGTTCCGGCGCGGTGTTTATCTCCGCTGCAGGTAACAATCTTACCATCGGCAAAAAGGTTGTAACTTCCGGTGATATCGGTATTATCGGCGGACACAACTCGGTTGAGGGTAATACTGTGGCTGAAGTAAGCATTTCAAATGACTATACAATTTCCGTGGCAAGCGGCGACTTTATGTATATCCGCGGCGGCAATCGCCGTGCAACCGGCAAGTCACCGTTCGGTATGATATCCGGCAATGTTACTGTCAACATCACCGGCGGTACCTTCAAGGCACGCGACAATTCCAACAATCTTACTGCGGCAACCGGTATGTGCGAACATAGCGGAAATGTTACAATGAACATTTCCGGCGGCTGCTTCTATGGCTCTGTATTTGCAGTGTGCCGTGCTGGTAGCAATAGTACCGCGCAGCAGCCCAAGGTAAGCGGAAATATCACGATCAATATCACAGGCGGCGCTATCAACGGAAAGCGTCTTGATGAAAACCAGGATGATTCTATCGCGTTTACCGGTAAGTATACCCTCAATTTAAGCGGTGCTTCTTTCTCGTCAATTGAG
>SVRG01000097.1 GCA_015064965.1 Oscillospiraceae bacterium | reverse complement strand
TGACGCGAATATGAACCTGTAGCATAAATGAGGTAGTAATAGCCGTCATGCTTCCATACAAAGCCGCCTTCGCAAAGGCGAAGCGCACCGTCATTGTCCCATTCACGGTCGGAAACAACAACTCTTGTAGCAGTTTCGGGCTTTGCAGTGATAACGCCGTCTTTAATGATTACTTCTTCAAACCAGATGGTGCCGCCTTCATCGTAACGGGAGAATGACATATAGGTCTTTCCGTCGTAACCGGTGAAAGCATGACCGTCAATCTCATTGACATCGGGGTTAATGGGGGTGAGTGGACCGTCATGAACGAAAGGTCCAAAGGGGGAATCGGAATGTGCATAATAAATGCGTCTTGTGTCGTTAAGACCGTTCTGTTCTGCCGCAAAGGTAAGGTAAAAGAGACCGTCACTTTCGTTGTAGAATACGTTAGGGCTCCAGGGAGTGTTGCTGTTTACATTGCTGTAATTAATGGGATCCCATGTAAAGATGTAGTTTCTCTTTGTAAAATGTACAAGGTCGGGGGATGTGTAAAGGCGGAAGTAGTTGAATCCGCTGTTTTCGTAAACATAGAGGTAGTATGTGCCGTTATAGAAAAGCACATCGGGGTCTGCGCCGCTGTTTACGGGGTTGATAAAGTACTCATCGGGTATTTCAACTTTGCTTTCGCCAACGTTCAAAAGCTGAACCGAGCCGCCGTTAAGCCAGATACCGAATTTGCCGTCGAGATTATCGAGATAAAACTCAACTTTGGGCATTGTATCGTCTTCGCGGTAGAAGTTGTTGTAGTAAATAGAAGCAATTCCGTCGTGAACATCTATTGTAAAGTCACAATAGCCTTCACGAATGATGAAGGCTCTCTTGGAAAGAATTGAGAAAACCCCGTCTTTGATTGCGAAGAGTGTAATTTCCTGTTCCTTTTCATCAAGTTCTACAGCATAGCCGTTCTTTTCATCCTGCATGCCAAAGTAGAAACGGGAGATGTTTTTGTTGGCAACAGAGAAATCAATTCTGTATTCACCGGTGAGCGCCTTTTCAGAAAGCATTGCACCGTTTCCGCTGACAACGCCGTCTTTTACAGCAAGTCCGTTTGCCTTGAACGCAGTGTCTCCGAGTTTAACTGAATCTGACATCTTGGGGAGAACATCGTCCTCAATAACTGTCACTTTAAAGTTGTCAAAATGGCCTGCGTCTTTGTAATATTGACGGATACCGGTGGTGGAGGTGAATGTTTTGTAAATGTCATTTTCGTGGTCACCGGGTTCGTATCTGAATTCCTGAATAAGTTTGCCGTCCATGGTGGTTACGCGGAAGGTCATAGCATCCTTGTAAACCGAAACGGACATATGGATGGCATCGACGGTTATGTTGTTGGTACCGGGTGCAAAATTGCCGCCCCAGCCGGTTTCGCTGAAATAAGCGATATAAACTTTTTCACCGGTGGCGCTTGTGGTTGCGGTGTAACCTGAAAAATAGGTAGGCTCTTTTGTAAGAGTGTCGCTTGTTGCACCTATAAGCAGACCGCCCATGTTGTTTGAGCCGTAGTAGTCAACTTCAACACGGTAGTCCATGCCTTGATACTGTTTTGGAAGATCGTATGAAATATATGCACTGGAACCGCTTCCTACGGCTTTCAGTGCACCGTTTGATACCTGCATGGTACCGTGCATTTTAAAATCGGACAAATCGTTGCTTGAAAAATCGTTTTCATAAATTACAGTTTCTTTAGCAAAAACTGTAATGGATAAACAAATTAAAACAAGCAATAAGGTTAAAACTTTTTTCATTGTCTTTCTCCTTTTTGGTTTTATGGTAATAATATATCACAGTATAAATGCTCAAGGCAATAGAAAAAGGAAAAATCACCAAAAAAGTTAATGTTTTTGCAGATTTTTTATATATTTTACTGATTATTTATATAGGGGAAACAAATATGTTAAGCGTGGGTGTGATGAAAGTAAAAATTGCAAAAAGAAAAGCTATGATAAGCAGCGTGCCAAGTGCTGCAGCTTTGTTGCAATGCGAAGGTTCTTTTTTGAACTGTTTCGTTTCGTAAATGTATGAAATGGCTGCTGTGATAAAGAAGATAGCAATGTTAACAAAGTCGGGCGAAGCGCCGACAACACCGTTAAATGTGTAGAAAACCACCGGGATAAGCAAAAGTCCAAGCAAAATCCCTTTCAGCTTGACGCACCAGAAGTTGTCATATTCTTTAAATAGCCTGCTTTCAATGATTGCAAAGATAAACATGGGAAAGAAAAGAATTTTCATATGCTCCCATGTGGATTCGTTTATTGCAGAAAAAAGCGCGACCAATGCGTTTTCACCGCTCCACTTATAAAGAAAATGAAGCAGCGTGCCAATCACCGAAGTGAATAGAAAACCAAAGAATTGCCAAAGAGAAATAGAACGTTTCATAAATCCGCCTTTCAAAAAGTAATTTGTAAGATTATATTCAAAAACGGCAGCTTTATGCGCTTGCAAAACGTAGAAAACCGAACTAAAAAAAACGAAGTGCAATTGCACTTCGTTTTTTATCTAAATGAGCCGTGATAAAAGTATACTTTTTGCTTGGTCTGAGTGACAAGACTTGATGACTTGCAAGGTCTCGCAAGCGAGCCCTGATGCCTCCCTTCGGGATACAACGCAAGTCATCGTTACCTATCGCTGCAGAAAAAGCAAAAGAGGAACACTTTTGTGTTCCTCTTTTGTTGGTCTGAGTGACAAGACTTGAACTTGCGGCCTCTACCACCCCAAGGTAGCGCGCTACCAACTGCGCCACACCCAGATTTAAGCACCTGTAAAGTATATCACAGTTTTTTTGTTAAGTCAAGTAGAAAAACACAAATTTTTGAAAATATTTTGCACAAAAGTTTGAAAGTGTGCGGTGTTGCCTTTTGGTAAGTTTTATGATATAATTATCAATAATGTTTTTATCAAGGAGGAGGCATACAATGGCAACTGCAAAAAAACACATAGCAAAAGCGGCACTGCTTATGGTATTTGTAACAGTGCTTTCCAAGGTGCTGGGACTTCTCCGCGATATGCTGCTTGCCTCCACTTTTGGTACCGGTGTCAGTGCTGCGGCTTATGAGGCGGCAAGCCGACTGCCCATAACTCTTTTTGACTTTGCGCTTGGCGGAGTTGTTACAGCTGCATTTATACCGATTTTCAACGAGCTTATGGTGAAAGAGGGAAGAGACAGAGCTTTTTCTTTTGCCAACCGGTATTTCAACCTTATTCTTGTTATCACTTTTGTGATTTCGGTACTTGGAATGGTTTTTTCTTATCCGCTTGTGTCATTCCTCGCTCCCGATGTATCCGATACGGTAAAGGAATTTGCAACCGAGCTTAGCCGTATCATGTTCCCGATGATAATTTTCACCGGAATAGCATACTGTTATGTAGGAATACTGCAATCGTTTGAAGAATACACTCTCCCTGCGATAATGAGTCTTGTTTCAAACCTTGTTATGGTGCTTTACTTCTACACTTTGAGTGATAAATTTGATGTGTGGGGACTTTCGGTTGCACTTGTTATAGGCTGGTTTTTACAGGCGGCTATTCAAGCCCCTAAGGCGCATAAACTTGGTTTCAGATTCAAACCGACGCTTAATTTTAAAGACGAATATCTTGCACGTTCAATGAAAATGGCATTGCCCATTCTTGTTTGCTCGTGGCTGCAGCCGGTGTGTAATGTTATAAACACCCGCTTTGCTTCAGGGTTTGAGGGTGACAGCGGCATAACCATGGTGAACTATGCCAATCGGCTGTATATCATCATAGTAGGTGTGTTCTCGTTTGTGGCAACTAACCTTTTATTCCCGCGGCTTTCCCGCGCCGAAGCGGAGGGTGACAGCAAGGGCGCGCGCGTTTTTGCCGCTTCGTCTGTCAAGATTCTGCTTTACCTTATGATTCCACTTGCGTCAGGAATATTCTTTCTTGCCGAGCCGATTACACGTGCAATATATATGCGCGGTGAGTTTACTGCACACGATGCCGAAATGACTGCGGCCGTGCTTAAGTTCCTCGCACTTGGAATTCCTTTTATGTCTGCAAATGAGGTGTTGACAAAACTGTTTTTTGCAAAACAAAAGGTTAAAGCGCCGATGTTTGCTTCAACCATTGCAATTGTGGCAAACATTGGTATTGTATCTGTATTGGTAAAGACCGTCGGATTCAGCGGTATTGCTATCGCATCTTCGATAACCATTGCGCTTTGCGTGATTATCAATTATCTGCTGCTTTCACGGGACGGAGCAATTTTTGAACGCACGGACTTTGCAGACATTGGCAAAAGCATCGTTGCAATGGCACTGATGAGCGTGTGTGTGTACTTTGTAAATAGAAATTTGAGTATCAATGCCGATATCCTTCGCGTAGTGGCGGTGAGCGGTGTTGGTATAGTTGTTTACGGAGCGGCGCTCCTCTTGCTCTCGCCTACGGAAATACGTGCACTCTTCAGGAGAAAAAAAGAATGATTAAAGTAATTCATGTTATAAGCGATACAAATATCGGCGGTGCCGGCACGGTGTTGCTTACCACTCTTCGCAATATTGATCGCAGCCGTTTTGATGTAAAGGTTGTGCTTCCGTACGGTAGCAAACTGATACCGCGCATTGATGCGCTTGGCTTTACCTATATTTGTACCAACGGCGGCGCAGATAAGTCATTTGACCTTGGCGCAATAAGCGAATACACAAAGATTTTTAAGACGGAAAAACCCGATATTGTGCATACGCATGCAGCGTTTTCGGCGCGACTTTCGGCATTTTTAGCAGGAGTTAAAGTGCGGATTCACACACGACACTCCACCTTTGCTCCGCGCAAGATTCTCACGCGCTTTCCACTTCGTAATATCTGCGGATTCATTAATAATACACTCTCAACTCAAATGATAGCAGTGTCCGAATCCACTAAGGAAAACCTCACTGCAATGGGGGCAAATCCTAAGAAAATCGAAGTTGTAATCAATGGTGCAGAGCCGCTGCGCGAGGTGAGCGATGATGAGGCGGGCGAACTTCGCAATACTCTCGGCATAAGCGAAGGTGATTTTGTTGTAGGAATGTCTGCGCGCCTTGAGGAAGTAAAAGGGCATATTTATCTTATTGAGGCGGCTAAAATTCTTCGCGACAGAGGAATGGAAAACCTGAAAGTTCTTATAATAGGCACGGGTGCAACCGAGCAGATGCTTAAAGAAAAAACCGAGGAACTCGGACTTTCTGACAGAGTGATTTTTGCAGGATTTGTCGGCGATGTTGCACCGTATATCAAGGTGATGGATGTAATCATTAACTGCTCGTTCGGTACAGAGGCAACCAGCATGGCGCTTATTGAGGCGATGAGCCTTGCAAAGCCTGCAATTGCAACGAATTACGGCGGCAATTCATTCATCATTGAGAATGATAAAAACGGATATATCATTCCTCAGAAGAGTGCCCCAAATCTTGCGGACAGCATCGAAAAAATAATGTCAAATCCCGGAAAACTTGCCGATATGTCCAAATTTGCATATTCAAAGTATATTTGCAGACTTACAGGCAAAATCATGACCGGCAGAGTGGAAAAGATTTACGAGGACGGATATAATCAAAGATGTCAAAAGTAAGACTGTATTCAGCACGGTGGATATACGCCTTGGCAGTATCTCTTTCTGTTGCGCTTTGCCTCTTTATTTTCATTATGTCAAATGAACCGGCTACTGTTTCTGCTGAGCGAAGCGGGGGTATAGCCTATATTCTTGCGCCGATATTTGTGGAAGAATTTGAAGAGCTTGACACCGATGAAAAAGAAGAGATTTTGCTTGATATTGATCATATCATTCGCAAAGTTGTGCATTTTGGTATGTATGCGGTGCTTTGCGCGTTGTTTACAGTTGCATCGCTATGGCATAGCCGCACATGGATAAAGCATTTGCTTTTGCCATGGCTTTTGAGCGCACTTTATGCCGCCGGTGACGAGATACATCAGATGTTTGTTCCCGGACGCGGACCGCTTGTCAGCGATGTTGTGATCGACAGTTGCGGAGCACTATTTGGTGCGGTTTTTGTAATGGCTTGCACTGCCATTTTGTTAAAACGTAAAAGTTGACAATTATATACTAATATGATAAAATACCCATGGTTTTATAACTATGGGTATTTTTAAATTTGAGGATAAGTGTTTGAAAAAGTATAGATTTTTGACAGCTGTTTTGCTTGTGCTTGTCTTTGCGCTGTTAAGCATTGCTGTGTCTGCTAAGGAGGCTCTCCCCACAGGAGAGGGGCCTGAAAGCGGCGTTTATACAATCAAGAATAAAGCAACCGGGCTTTATCTCAATGCCTTTGATATGAAATACGCCAAAGGCGGAGTCGCCTATACCGAAAAGTATAGCGGTGAAGAGGGCGAAAACATTCTTGTTTTAAAGCAAAAGGACGGAACATATCTCGTCTATCCGCAAAGTGAGGCAGGCAAGTATGCTTTTACTATGCCAAAGTCGCTTGGCGAGCATATTTCAAAGTCTGCTGAGATTTCTGACAATTCGTATTTTGAAATAAAAAAAGCCGAAGGCGGTTATGTGATTTCAAAGGGCGAATATGTTTTGGGAACGACTAATAAAAGCACTCTTTACCGCATGACGGTGGTTGAGAGTGAGGAGTACAATGGTGAAGAGTCACAGCTTTGGGAGTTTGAGCCGGTAACTCTCTCTTCGTTTGAACTTAAAACTGTAGCCGAAGAGGTAAAGCTTTATTCGGTTGGTTCTGTCTATGCAGTTACAAAACCTGCTTATATGAAGAACTTTGTAAAATGGTC
>SVRG01000096.1 GCA_015064965.1 Oscillospiraceae bacterium | reverse complement strand
CGATGCTCTTGAAAAGAGACTTGGTTAATAATATTTAAATGGGAGGCTCTGCCTCCCATTTATTTTATATATGAAGATACGTTTTGCATCATTTCTCCGACTGCATTAATTGCTTTGCTTGTAGTCTTTTGAAACTTCTTCTTTTTTGATTTTGCAATTCCGTTTACCGCCGCCCCCATCGCAGCGCCCACCATCATTCCTGTTAAAACCGAATTTGTCATATTAACTTTTTTCTTTTTCATAATATACCTCCTTTCGCTAAATATAGTTTTTTCAAAAATTGCAATATCTATTTATGATATTTTCTTCTATATTTGACACAAGAAGTTATTTATGATAGAATAATTCAGTATAAAAATCAAAGCGAGATTAATTATGATAATTTTAAATGCTACAGAACTGTCATTACACTTTGGTGCAACGACAATTCTTGAAAATGTTTCATTTTCCATTAATGAAGGGGACCGACTCGGTATCATAGGGGTTAATGGTGCTGGCAAAACTTCCCTCTTTCGAATAATCACCGGCGAGTATACGCCTGACACAGGAGCCGTTTATATCTCCAAAGACAAAACTATAGGCGTACTTGAACAAAATGCAAATTTTGAAGGCGAAGAAGTTCTTGAAACAGTACTTGAGCATATGTTTTTGGCTTATCCTGAACTCATGAAAATGGAGCAAAGGTTAAACGAAATATTTTATAATCTTAGCCACCGTACCGATCATGAATCTGCTTCATATGTGAGTCTGTCAAACGAGTATGGCGAAGTTTTGGAGAAATTTACAGCCGAAGGCGGAATGTATTTCAAGGGTAAATGCCAGAGTATACTTGAAAAGATGGGGTTTGATTTGGCAACAATCGAACAGCCTGTTTTTAAGCTTAGCGGTGGGCAGCGTACACGTCTTGAACTTGCAAGATTACTGGCAATGGAGCCTGACATTCTGATGCTTGACGAGCCTACAAATCATCTGGATGTTGAAACCATTTACTGGCTTGAAAGTTTTTTGACATCTTATAAAAAGACTGTTATTGTTATTTCGCACGACAGATATTTTCTAGATAATGTTACAAATAAGATTTTGCATATTGAACGTCACAGTGCAAAACTTTATAACGGAAACTACTCTACTGCGCAAAAACTACGCGAAGAAAATCGCGAAGCAGAAGCAAAAAGATACGATATTCAACAAAAAGAAATTGCTCGCGTCGAAGCAATGATCGAACAACAGCGTAGATGGGGACAGGAAAAGAATTTTGTTACAATTCGTGCTAAAGAAAACTATCTGAAGCATATGGATAAGGTAGAAAAACCGGAAGACGAACTCAAATCCATAAGACTCTCTTTCCAAAGCGCTCCTGCGGGCGGTAATGATGTGATTATTGCTGATGACCTTTCAATGAGATTCCTTGGAAAAACAATCTTTGAAAAGGTTTCTTTCCTGATAAAAAAGGGCGAAAAAGTATTCTTTACCGGTCCCAACGGTTGCGGAAAATCAACTCTGATGAAAATTATTGTTGATAAGCTTGTACCGACTACCGGCACTGTTCAGCTTGGCGCCAATATCAAAGCCGCATATTACGATCAGGAAAACCAAAACTTAAACGAAAGCTCCACAGTGCTTGAAGAGCTTTGGGATGCCTACCCCACACTTACCGAGTATGATATACGCAGCACTCTTGCACTGTTCTTGTTCAAGTACGATGACACGGAAAAAAGAGTATCCGACCTCAGCGGCGGCGAGCGCGCAAGATTGACTTTGGCTAAGCTTATTTTATCAAAAGTTAATCTTTTGGTACTCGACGAACCCACCAACCATCTTGATATTCCTTCGCGTGAAGCGCTTGAAAATGCTTTGAGTGCTTTTGGCGGAACAATTGTTTGTGTTTCACATGACAGATATTTCATTGAAAAACTCGCTACACGCATAATTGAAATTTTACCGCGCGATTTTGCAACTTCAACATTTGTATTCACTCCTTCAAGTGGCGAAAATGTATATGAGTCATACCGCGCACAACGAGAACTCTTGTTTTCCCCTGCCGCAGCACTGGAGGCCGATTCAGGCGAAGTAAAACAAAGCTCAACTAGCAAGGAGGAATATTTACAAAAGAAAAAAGAAGCGGCCGATAAGCGCAAAAACGAACGCCAGCAGGCCGCATATTTAAAAGAAATTGAAGAGTTGGAAGCGGAACTTGTAACTGTTATTGACGAACTTTACGGCGAAGCCGCAAGTGATTATATACGCGCAGCAGAGCTTGATGACCGCAAGACAATCATCGAAGACCGCTTATTGCAGTTATACGAATTAACAGAATAAAAAAATCGGACTTTCGTCCGATTTTTTTATTCAAATGAACGTCTGCCCTCAATTGCGCGGTTAAGAGTTACCTCATCCGCATACTCAATGTCTCCGCCTACCGGAATACCGTAGGCAAGTCGCGAAACTGTAGTTCCACTCCGCTTTAAAAGTTTGGAGATATATGTAGCAGTTGTTTCTCCTTCAACAGTTGGATTGGTGGCAATGATGACTTCTTCAACATTGTTTTCTTCAACTCTTTTAACGAGATCGTTAATTGCAAGCTTGTCAGGAGTCACACCGTTAATAGGAGAAATGACTCCACCTAGTACATGATAAACTCCGCGAAAGCCACGCACTTTTTCAAAAGCCATAATGGCCTTGGCGTCCTCTACAACGCAAATCAAAGACTGATTTCGTGTTGAATCTGCACAAATCGGGCAAATAGAATCTACAGAAAGATTATGGCATATTTCGCAATTGCAAATTTGTCTTTTAGCATCAAGAATCGCGGAGGTAAATCCCTCTGCGGCTTCATCCGAAAGATCTAAAATCGAAAAAGCCATTCGAACAGCGCTTTTTCTGCCAACTCCGGGAAGTTTTCTGAATTGTTCGATTAACTTTTCTAACGGCGCAAGATACTCTGTCATATTAATTAAAACATGCCGGGCATATTAATGCCACCGGTAATTTTAGCCATCTCCGTTTCACTGGTAGAGTCAACTTTCTTTATAGCTTCGTTGACTGCTGCTGTGATTACATCAGAAAGAGTTTCGATATCATCAGGATCAACTATTTCGGGCTTAATGTCGATAGCAAGCACTTCGCGCTTTCCGTTAATTTTAACTGTTACCATTCCGCCGCCCGCGCTTACTTCATATTCTTTTGATTCAAGCTCTTCTTGAAGTGCAGCCATATCCTCCTGCATTTTTTGAACTTGCTTCATCATATTGCTCATGTTTTGGGGACCGCCCTTGGGATAATTAGCTCTCATTTTAAATCTCCTTTATATAAGTGTATCAAATAAATCGTCTTCATTTTTATCATCATCGCCTTTAACTTCGAAAAAGATATTCTCCGGAGGTATCATTCGTCCCTCGCGCGAAGATATCATGGCAGATAATGATGCCTTTACGTCATCCTCGGACATCATCTGAACTGTAAAATTGTTACTTACCTTTACTGTAACGCGTTCGTCTTCGATAAAAGCGCGGGAACCGTTTTTAAGACCCATTGCCGCGCGGTAATCTTTCGAAAGATTTTCAACAATTTCAAGCCAATAACTGATAGTTTTCTTGTTAATTGGTTTATTATCAGCAATTTGTTGCTTGTTTTGTTTTTTTGGCTCTATCGCAGCCGCCTTTTCTTTAGGTTCTGCTTTTTCAGAGACAGATTGAACTGCACCTCCCAAAGCAAGCATACCTACCTTATCCTCAAGCGCCGATAAACGAGTAAGCAAAGCAGAAGAATCGTCCGAAAGCGAAGGATCGCACATTTTTATAAAAGTAAGTTCAGCGATGATTCGCTTTGTGGCGCCTGAGCGCTGCATTTGTGCAAAAGCATCGTCAAGTAAGCGAATATGGTACAAAAGCCTTTCGTAAGGATAATTGTCCGCAATTTGTTTAATCTTTTCAACTTCATCAGCCGTGCTATCCAGATACTCGCTTGGATTGGCTGTAGTTTTTACAACAAGCATATCTCTATAGAAAGAAAGAACATCCTGCCAGAAAACTGCGATATCAACAGAAGAAGTGGAAATATCATTAATAGCAGTAAAAATATATGAAAAATCCTTGTTTAAAACAGCGTTAGCAAGTCCCAATATACTTTCAATACTGCTTATACCGAGCAGTTCCTCAACACGAGCAGCATCAAGGCTTCCGCCGCTGCTACTGCACAAATCAAGCAAACTTATTGCGTCACGCATACCGCCATTTGCGTGTCTGGCAATCACTCTCGCGGCATCTTGATTCAAATTAATGTTTTCCGCTTTTGCAATATGCAAAAGACGGTCGGAAATTACAGAAGTTGAAATTCTGCGAAAATCAAATCTTTGGCATCTTGAAATGATTGTAGCCGGAAGTTTTTGAAGTTCGGTCGTCGCAAGAATAAATACAACATGTGCCGGAGGTTCTTCAAGAGTTTTCAAAAGTGCGTTGAATGCCGAAATAGATAGCATATGTACCTCATCGACAATATATACGCGATATTTTAACCCTGAGGGGGAATAAACAACCTCATCACGAATTGCTCGCACCGCATCAACACCGTTGTTTGAAGCGGCGTCCATTTCAAGCACATCGGTAGTGCTCTCGCTATCGATGCTACGGCAAGCAGCACATTCGCCGCACGGATTTCCGTTAACAGGAGAAAGACAGTTGATAGCTTTTGAGAGTATCTTTGCACAAGTGGTTTTACCGGTACCGCGTGGACCGCAAAACAAGTATGCATGTGATACTTTATTCTCAGATGTTTCGTATTTTAAGATATCAGTGATATGGTTTTGACCGCAAACATCATCGAAAGTAACGGGTCTCCATTTTCTGTAAAGAGCCTGGTACAAAGCTATCACTCCTTGTATTATAAAATAAGGCGAGGGCAAAAAGCCGCCTCGCCCAAAAATTTAGCCACATGATAAGACCATGCACCCGAAAATCGAAAAAATAACAATACGCGTTAACCGCACATTCTGCTCAGGACAGGCACCCTCGCGGCACATCAAACATACCGCTTAATGCTGCTTGGTTCCCCACCTGACATGGTTCACAGTCATTGATTGCGCAAGACCCATCCGTCAACACAGTCAATACGGCGCAGGCCGCACCGCATTTTCCCTCAAAACAGGAGTCAACCCTTACTATAGCGGATTGTAAGTACAAGGGGCCGCTACTCCCCCGGCTGGCATGGCCTTATCACATAGCTAAGCTATTAAATACCAATATATTATAGCAGATTAATTAATATTTTGCAATAGTTTTTATTTAATAGTTATTATAAATATTAACCAAAACAGATATAAATTATATTTGACATTAATACTTATTTTTGATATAATTTATACAATAAATTCAAGGAGTATGGTCGTGGATAACTGTTTTAGCGCGATTCGCAATAATTCTGCACTTAAAAAACGGCTCGCAGAAGAAATAACCGAAGGTCGTTTTCCTCACGCTTATATTATCGCGGGCGCTACAGGAAGTGGCAAACGTACGCTTGCTATAAATATTGCCGCAGCACTTGCTTGCAAAAATCATAGCAACCTGCCCTGCGGTGTTTGTGACAGTTGTCAAAAGATTTTTGACGGTTTTTCACCGGATGTTATTTTTGTAAAAAAAGATACAGATAAAAAAGAGTTTACTGTCAATCTTATCCGTGAGATAAAAGACAGTATTTTTATCGCTCCTAACGAACTTGAAAAGCGCGTATACATCATTGAAGACGCAGAGACAATGAATCAAAATGCACAAAATGCATTTTTGAAAATCTTAGAAGAACCTCCGCATTATGTTGTTTTTCTTCTGCTATGCTCAAATACTGAAAACTTATTGGAAACTGTAAAAAGTCGCGCTCCAATTCTTTATACAGAGCATATTCCTCCTGAAGAAATCAAGAAGTTCTTGATTGAACATTCACAACGTGCAAAGGAACTTTCAGAAACAGCTCCGGATAAACTTGAAACAATAACCATTGCTGCTAACGGCAGTATTGGTGCTGCGATTTCACTATGCGAAGAAAGCGAAAAACACGCAATAATGAGAGACTTGATTTTTGAGTTTTTCAATGCATGGACCGCCCCCACTCTCATTAACCTTGATTTGTTTTCCACTTCCCTTCCTACAGATGCGGAGGGGCTTGTTGACTTTCTTAAAAACTTAAAAATTGCATTGCGTGATATTTCGGTTTTAAAATTTGATTTTGATAAGAATTTGCTTTTCTTTTCTTCATTTGAAGAAGCTGAAGAGTACGTCTCACGCATTACTACAGCAAAAGCGTTAAAACTTATTGAGTCGATTGACTCTTTACTGGAAAAACTTAAATTCTATCTTGACTGCAAACTTGCTGCTGTTACTTTTTGCAGCGATGCAAGAAGAATTATGATTGGATGAGGTAAATATGAACGAACACGAAAATACCACCGAACGTGAAATTCCGCAAGAAGTTGAAATTATCGGTGTTAAATTTAAACCTTCGGGTAAAGTATACTATTTTGATTCAAACAAACATGTTGCAACCGCGGATAACAGTGTAATTGTGGAAACAGCTCGCGGCCTTGAAATTGGCAGCGTAGCGGTTCCTAACAAAATGGTTAAACAAAATGAGATCGTTGCCCCGCTCCGCTCGGTTATTCGCATAGCAACTGAAGCTGACCTTAAGCATGCAGAAGAAAACAAACAAAAAGAATCTGAAGCTTTTGAGATATGCAAAGCAAAAATTGCTGACCACAAGCTTGACATGAATCTGGTTGAAGCTGAATATACTTTTGACAATTCAAAGCTGATA
>SVRG01000095.1 GCA_015064965.1 Oscillospiraceae bacterium | reverse complement strand
GACTTCTGGTATTTCCAGTTCCTTCAACCACAAGGTTCTTGATTGTGCCGCCGGTAGGATTGATGGTCGCATTGCCTGTGCCTGCAGCCGCTGCTGCGGAAGCGGTTTTTCCGTTTCCATCAAGTATACCGCCGTTCATAGCGAGTGTGCTTGATACAGAAATGTTGTCAGACAAGATAACATTACCGCCACTGTTCAATGCTTCACTTAGTTCTTCAGCATTATTTACAATCGTAGGGAGCTTTGCACCGCTGTCATACTGATTATCAAAGCTATCACCCTCATAAGTGTATTGGGTTGCAAAGAGCTGGATGGAGAAGTCAGTGCCGATAGACATGCCCTGATAATCGTTATCTGCGCTTTCCTGCATCTTGAAAGCGATAGTAGCGGTTACTTCGCCAACTCTTTCGTATGTATCGGTTGCGGTTTCGCCTACGGGAAGAAGTGCGCCGTGTGCAGCACCGTCAGTATCGTTGATAAGGTCGCGGAGAGTACCAACAGGGGTAGCGGTTGCGAGCATATCACGGGTAAGCTGGGTAGCACCCTCGATATAATAAACGTCGATTACGTCTGCAAGAGCCTCAACCTCGCCATTAGGAACGATAAGAAGCTTATATTTGAGAGCAAGCGTGCCTTCATTGGCAATCTTGATGTGCTTTGCCTCAACGTAGCCGGGCTCCCATTTGTCGTTGTTAAAGATCGCACCCGAGGAAGCGTCCGTCCAAGTTGCTGTTGCAGGATCTTCATCGCCTTCCATCCAATACATACCGATATTAAGTGTACCGGTCTGAATAATGTTATTCGACGAGGTAACCGAGTCTGTGAACCAAGCGAACGTACTACCAATGAGCATAGACACGCACATAAGAAGTGCGAGAGCGCTCATAAGCAGGGCGCGCTTTGTAGATTTTTGCTTTGTCATTTTCAACGACCTCCTATAAATTTTTGCGTAAAAAAGTGTTTGTTTGAAATTCATAGATAATATGACAAGTTCGGGCGAATGACGGGTTCGCCGTCCCTTTTGCCTTGGGGTTAAGCCCTCGACAAGCAGAAGATATAATGCAATTTGTGGCTCCACTTGTGAGGGGAGCTGTCGCCGAATGGCGACTGAGGGGTAGTTCCTTTCTCTCCCTCCACCGCTTACGCGGTCCCCCTCCCTCGTCAGAGGGAGGCAAGTTTATATCCTCTGCTTGCCGCCTATCCCCCAAGGGGGATAGGACGGACTTTCTTATCCTAACAGGATATAATTTGCAATTTAATTAAAAATGTAAATGCCATAAGAATCAGTTGTGTAACCGATACCATCAGCAATAGTAATTACTGCACCAGGTGCGCTCTGAGGCCAAATACCCCAGTTATTTCTTGAACTGGTGATAGAACCGCTATTTACATTAACAACGGAATTGCCGTAGAAGCAACGAACAGCAATATAATTACTGTGCAATGATGCGCCGTTAACATTAAGGGTACCGGTGGTGTAGATATCAACGGCATATGCCATAGCGTATCCACTTGCAGTATTACTACCTGCTTCGCAAACAACTTTTACACCTTCACCGAGTGTTACTACACCTTTTTCACGGATATTGATAGGAG
The DNA here is from genome assembly GCA_015064965.1 of Oscillospiraceae bacterium. Taxonomy (GTDB): domain Bacteria; phylum Bacillota; class Clostridia; order Oscillospirales; family CAG-272; genus UMGS902. The sequence goes on along the minus strand of SVRG01000095.1, from coordinate 5,280 downwards.
TATAGCGATAGCTCTCAGTCCAAGCAAAATCATCATTTGTCAAAGAAATAGTACCGTTACCTACGATTTCAAGATTACCGTTCACGCTAAATAACTGAACATTTTTATCGGAGGTGCTGGTAGCGATAATATCGTGACCATTGAGATCAAGCTTTGCGGTGTTGCCATTGGCTACAGTAAAGGCGGTTTCAGTAACATCCATGTTGATATCAGCAGTTAATATAGCACTTACGCCTGATTCTATCAGCTTTTTAAGTTCCTCTGCGTTAGCAGCTTCAACCTTAGCGTCGGAAGCGTCGTTATAAACGGTAAAGTCGGTCACGCCGTCACCGTCGATATCATAACGGTAAGCGCGAGCGGTACCAACGGAAGTCCACTGCTGGTGAATGCCGTTGTTGATAAAGCCGCCTCTTTCTTCGTCAGCAAGTTTCCAAACAACGTCGATGCCATTCTTATTAAAGCTGACTGTTGCGCCTTCAGCGTAACCTTCCACGTTAACGGTATAGCCTGCGTAATACTTACCGCCCTGGGCTGCATTATAGCCGCCCTGAGCAACAGTAACTACAGCAACGTTGTAGGTGTTGGTTGCTTCGTCATAAACAGCGTTACCGCCGGAAAGAACATCGAGCTTATAGGGACCTACATTGGTCTTGCCCTGATTGTATCCGGCATTCTTATCATACTGGTTATTGAAGCTGTCGGACTCGGATGCGAGCTGAGTTGCGAGAACGGTCAGATCGAAGTTAACTTCGCCGCCCTGATACTCGTTGCCTGCCATTTCATCCATGTGAATAGCAAGAGCAAAATAATGAGTTTCGCCAACCTTCAGTTCAACATCGCCGGAAACAGACTGAGTGCCAACAACTACGCTGTTGCCGGTGGTCCAGGAGGTAACGGAATTATACTGAGCATCGGGAACAATAGCGTATTCCATAACCTCATAGAGATCCTTGCTTACGTTTTTAACATTCAGACCAACGGTGTATTTAAGATCAAGATTGCCGTTGTTCTTAATGGCAAGGTAAGCAACCTGCGTTTTGCCGGGCTCCCAAAGAGTCTGGGCGTTGTTGTTTTGGGCAATAGAGCCTTCGCCAAAGATGGGGGAAGTAATGTTGCTAATGTCTACATAACCGCTTCCGTCAGCATTCATCAAAAGCTGAACATCAAGTTTACCAGCAACAATTTTGTTGTTTGCAGATGTAACGGAATCTGTGAACCAAGCGAAGGTACTACCAATGAGCATAGACACACACATAAGGAGTGCCAAAGCGCTCATAAGCAGAGCACGCTTGGTGCTTTTAGTTTTTGTCATATTACCTATGACCTCCTTTTTAGTATTGTCGGCGTAAGTGCAAACTGCATTCCGTCAACGCCGACAAACGGAGGCAGTTAGTTGGGGAGAGACCGCCTCCACAAGAATTGTGCAATATACCCAAATAAGGTGAGAGTGTACCCCCCATGTGCAAATTGCTATTTGTTCAATTTTCATAAAGGCTTCCTCCTTCCATTTTGGTTTTGGCTTTTATGTAATCCGGTCTCTTATAAAGCCATTAAATCGGGGACCGATTGCTTCAAATTACATTCCAACTGTTGCGAATGCTTCTCTTGCTGCTTCTACGCTGTTAAGCTCGGTTGCGTTAACAACTGTGTTGTCAGCCTGAACTGCCTCTGCAAAGATATCAATTGTGAAACCGTCTTTAAGAGTGTTGGCAGTTACGCCGTCGGAAAGCTTTTCGTTAGCAATGTGCTGCTGGGTAAGACCTGTAGGAACGATTACACCGTCAAAAAGTCTGATAGAATCAGTTGGTGCAACGATTTTGTTTACATAGTAAACGTAAACAAGGCTATCGTTCTCGGTTGTGCTTGACTCAAGCACAAGGTCGGTTGTGTTAATGTTAACAAATGCGCTTGCAACGGGGAAGTTGCCACCAAGGGCATCTTCAAAAGCTGCTTGATCGGAAATGGTAACAGTAACACGGATGTACTGATCATACTCACCCTTATTAGTTACGAAGGGCTGCTTTGTAAGCTCATCACCGGGGGCGATGTCCTCAAAGGTATAACCATCTGTAACGGGGGTTTGAGTTGTAACACCATCATCTGCAACATACTCAGTTACGTCAACAGAGAAAACATCATCAGGTGTTTTGTCAGAATCCGTAACCATAAAGTTATTAGTAACAGAGTCGGTGTCGGAGAACCATGCCAAAGTGCCCATAGAAATGATTGCTACGAGACAGATTGCAAGAGCTGCAACAAAGACCTTTTTCTTAGTAAATTTCATTACTTTTTCCTCCTTTCTCTTAAAATTTATATTTCAAACTCATGACTATCGGAATTCCTTTATAGGCACGAATGCGAAACCGTAAACAGTTCGACTCTTGTCACCTTAGCTATTCGGTTTTTTTATCGTTTATTTCTGCACGGAGCTGTGCTAGTTCCGCTTTAAGCTTCTCGTTTTCCTCCGATGCGGCATCAATTTCGGTCTGCACGGCAGCAACTTCTTCGTCTTCTTCCTCTTTTTTCTTTTTACCGATCATATCGGGGAGGAAAACGGCAAGGATCAATATAATGCCTACGCCGATGGTGATATACATACCGGGAGGATTTTGAACAAAATCGGACACATAGCCTAGTTTTGAAATACTAAACTTAGGCACACCAATTACATTATTAAAATGCACGGGGTCGCTGTCCTCAATTTCGTTAGCATCACCCTTGGTATAGAAACGCTGATTTTCGGAATCTATACGTACAACTCTGTGGGTAGCAACAACCAAATCTTCATTTAAAATAAAGGTGATAGGGTCGCCAACCTTTATACTGCTTATATCAACCTCTTTAACATAGAGCAGGTCGCCAACGCTGTATTCAGGCTCCATACTGCCCGAAATAACGGTGTAGCACTCATAGCCAAACAGACGCGAGCCCATCAAAAAGACGGCGCAAAGTACCATCAGTACCACAAGGGTTGTTGATACGATGTTCCATAATTTTTTAAGTGTGGTCATGCTATTAACTCTCCTTTTTAGGTTCGCTTTTCTTTATTCCAAAATCGCAAAAATTATCAGGATAGACCAGACGCTCATATAAAGAACACCAGCCGTCTGTTTCTTTTTCACACTCAAAGCAGTGTATTACTTTATCTTTTACTTCCCCTTTTTTCATTTGTCCTACCTTTCAGAATACATATCTAATTCTTGAGCACGGCAATCAAAAGACACCATGCTATGTTTGTAATTTTTTTGCCGTCCATCCGAGAGAGGAGGATGGACGGCACGAGGTAAAAATGTGAAGACAAAACATTCTTTAATTACCGGGAACTGAAATTTGACATTCAAGTCCATACGGAAATTAACTACCTCGCTTACTATCACAGAGAAGAACTCTGATTGTAAGTAAATCAAAACTTCACAAACGGAATCAGTGATAACCACAAACGCCGTTTCTTGCGAATCCAATGCCTTTGCTCTCGGCCTGTGGTTCGCTCAATTTCGTTTTGAATGTATCTCAAATCGTGCCGAAAATCATTTATAAACTGCACGAATACGGATAATAAAATTAAAATTGTAAGGACGATAAGAACGCCAAAAATTAACTTTGCCATAGGGGAATCAACTCGCTTTGGGGTGGGGATTGCTATTTTTCTTCCGATTGAACGGATGAGCTCAGCTCAGGGGACTTGCCTTCAAGCTGTGCTTTAAGTACGCGGAGCTCTTTAAGCATTCTCGCGTTTTCTGCCTTTTCAGCCTCAATTTTTTCTTTTTCTGCCTGCATTTCTTCCATTTGCTCTTTCTTGTAACGGCGGAACAGGTTAAAGAACTTCACGCCTTCATAAAGAATAATCAGCATAAAGGGGGTGAAGATACAGACAAAATAACCGGGTGTGGTCTTTAAGAAATTAAAGAATGTACCGAGACCGGCAATATGGCTCTGATACTTACCCAGCACATAAGGATATGTGACAATGGTTTCATCATCGGTATTAGTAGTTGTACCGTAGGTGACAAAACCCGGATTGCCCTGAGCATCAACCGTTATTTTGCGGATTTTATGGGTAATGGTTTCGCCAAAGCTGTCGGTATCTTGCGACATAAAGGTGATAATGTCGCCCTCTTTTAGAGTGGCGGAGTCAACCTCTTTTACAAGAATTAATGAGCCCGCATTAAAGTCGGTGGCTGCCATTGAGTCGGAATTAACTATGTACATTTTAAAGCCAAAAAGGCTGCGGTCATTTCTGTTAAATGTGGTTACCGAGATAACCGTAAAAATCATCATTGATACTGCAAGCAGTACAATCAGCCAAACAAGTGTGGTTTTTATAATACTTAGCGCTTTCTTCATATTAAGAATCCCTTTCCTCATGCTTTTTGAAATACTGCTTTACAGAATGATAAATTACCCTAAACACATGCTCAGCGGTATCTGGAGTATCCGAAACATCGCCGTCATATACCTTGACGGCAAAATCGAGCATTGTATTTAAAATGTGGTTAAGTATCATCCAGACATTTGCTTCTTCCAAAAAAGCATCCTTAAACTTTTCTACAAGCGGAATAAAACGGGTTTTATGTGTTTTAGCAGAATATTTTACAAAATAGGGAGAATAGTAGTACCTAATAAATGCTAAGCATTTGTCACGGTTTCCAAGAATAAATTTCCAAATCGAAACAAAGAAAGCCCAACATCTCATCTCATACTCCATTTGATGAATATACATTACAGGAACGTGGGTCAATGCCTTTGCTACCAATTCATCATCAAGAGTATCAAATGTTTTGGCAAACAAATCCTCCTTATCTTCAAAGCAACGGTAGATGTATGCTTCGTTTATTGATGTTTCAATACCTATTTGTTTTGTGGTGGCCTTGTCTAGTCCGTCTCTCGCAATGACATGGATAGTGCCGCTTATCAGTTTGCGACGTATTTCATCCTGTTTCATTTTCTATTTCTCCTTCTTTATATAAATGTTTACTACACAAATAAACAAAATTATGCAAACGACGAACGTTTGCGCAGAAGCACCTACACAACCCTTTGCAGAAGGAAACGTTTAAAACAGGTTATGATAGATACTCTTTATTTTATGCACGTTTAATGTGCATAATAATGCCTACAAGATTTTATAGCTTTATAAAGACACAAATCTTAACGCTAAGGTAAGGGTGCGATGTTTACAATACTTTCTTTGCCGCCGGAATAGGCTAAAACTGAAAATAGAATTGTAATGGCAAGCAATAGAATAATTCCTTTTTTCATAAGTCCCTCATAATCGTTAGA
>SVRG01000094.1 GCA_015064965.1 Oscillospiraceae bacterium | reverse complement strand
TATGTGCGCGGGCGAAAAACCTTTTTTCAAAAGATATCTGTATGCCTCAAGTGTATCATCAAGTGCCGCGGGAAATTTGTTTTCGGGGGCAAGACGGTATGCAGGGCAAAAAACACGCACGCCGGTGTGTGCGGCAAGCGTTGTGCCAAATCCCTTGGCATATTCAAGATCGCCGCAGGTATATCCGCCGCCGTGCACATAAAGAATAACTCCCTGTCTGCGCTCGTCACGCGGCATAACCCATGCACCGCTGAAGTTTTCAAACTCATGTTCTTTTACAACAACCTGACGGCGATGCACGCTTGACATGAGGTTGCCAACTGTATTTTGCCCCTTGCGAAGCGTACCAAGCGAGCAGTTTGTAAGCAGCGGACGGAGCCGCGCCATCTGCCGCCTTAAAGTCTTTGCTGAAAAAGCCATGCCTTGTTCCCTTTCTTTTGACATTATGTAGCCATTATAACACAACTTTGATGATTTTTACGGTTTTTTACAAAAAATACGGAAAACTTATTTATTTTATGATATAATAATTGCGGCTTCGGCTACCTGCGAAAGAGAACTTTTTGTTCTGCCGCATTATTAATTTGCCTCGACGGCTAAACGCCGTCGATTTTAATAAAATACGGCAAATTTCTTTAACTTATTACTTAGTTACTACAATTTGTGAGGAAAATATGGCATATATCGTATTTGACATGGAATGGAATCAGCCGATGTGCGCAGCCCAACCGATGAAGGGTAAAAACGGCATCAAGCTTTCGGGCGAAATAATGCAGATCGGCGCAATTAAACTCGATGAAAACTGTGAAATAATCGGCAATTTTTCACTTTGTGTTAAACCGCATTTTTATAAAAGACTTAACAAGCGCGTGCGCGAGCTCACCGGCATAACCAAAGAGGATCTCGCCGCCGCTGATATTTTTCCGGCAGTGTTTGCCCAGTTTGACGCTTTTTGCGGAGAAAATCCCACACTCATCACATGGGGCTTTGACGATGTGCCGATACTCCGTCAAAACCTGATTTCCTGGGGACTCGGCACAGAAATCTGCGAAAACTCCTACAATCTGCAAACTATTTTCAATACGCAGACCGACGGCGGAAAATCACAGCGCTCGCTTGCCTTTGCGCTTGAACACTTCGGCATCGTACCAACGCTTGAAGCGCATGATGCCTTGCACGATGCGTATCACACAGCGCTTGTCGCGCAAAAGCTTGACCTTGCAAACGGCATTGCCGCATACGGCGGCGGAAGTTCGGGCACGCTCTGGGAGCACCCCCTCTCCACCGACTCGTTTTACCCATACCAAAACAAGCGTGCGGCATTTGCAGACAAATCTCTTGTATCAATCCCATGCCCAAGATGCCGCGAAAAGCTTGAAACCTCAAAATGGGTGACCAAGGGCGGTAATTTCTACGTAGCACTTGCAAAATGCGATACTCACGGCGAATTCATCGGCAGAATCAAATTCTCACACGTATCAAACACGGCACTTTCTGCAGTGAGAAACGTTTTTAAAGGCTCGTCGTATGCAATCGAACACTACAACGAAGTTTTTGAAAAATCAGAGCGACGCAAAGAACGCTTTAAAGAAAAAATGAAAGAGCAACGCAAAGCCAAAAGAGAAAACCGTGATAGCGAATAAGCTATCACGGTTTTTTTATTTAAGTATATCCAAAAATCCGCGCACGAGTTTTTTGCCAAACTCTCTGCCGATAGTGTTTGCAGCAGAGTCAAACACCTTTTCAAAAGCGGACTTCTTTTTTCGGGTGCTTTTGGCGGTTGTTTTCTTCTTTTCCTTTTCCTTTTCTTCTTTCTTTTCCTCTTTTTCCTCTGCTTTTGCGCGTTCCTCTATCTGCTTTGTAAGGATTTCATATGCTGACTCGCGGTCCTCCACTGTCGCATACTTTTCAAAAAGAGCATCCGATGCCACGATCTTTTCAACATCGGCGTTGTCAACCGCCTTCATAGAACTGTGCGGCGGCAAAATGCCTACCCGTTCCACAATTGTTGGGATACCGTCTTCATCGAGTACCGACACAAGCGCCTCACCGGTACCGAGAGATTGCAATGCCTCCTCGGTATCAAACGCAGTATTGGTGCGGAAAGAACTTGCCGCTGCGCGAAGTGCCTTTTGCTCCTTGGGAGTATATGCGCGCAGCGCGTGCTGAACGCGGTTGCCTATCTGACCAAGCACGTTTTCGGGAATGTCCGAGGGGTTCTGCGTGATAAACCAAACACTCACACCCTTGGAGCGGATAAGTCTTGCAACCTGTTCAACCTTGTCAACAAGCGCCTTTGGAGCCTCATCAAAAAGAAGGTGCGCCTCGTCAAAGAAGAATGCAAGCTTTGGCTTTTCAAGGTCGCCAGCCTCAGGCAAAAGCTCATAAAGCTCGCTGAGCATCCACAAAAGGAAGGTTGCATAAAGCAGCGGATGCTGGAAAAGTTGTTGACACTCGAGAATGTTCATCACACCTCTGCCTTCCTCGTCCCAATCTATCCAATCGCGAAGATCAAGCGCTCTCTCGCCGAAGAAGATTTCGCCGCCCTCATCCTCAAGGGTGAGCAATGTGCGCAAAATTGCACCAACCGACTGTGCGGATATATTGCCGTATTCAAGCTTGTATTCGTTTGCATTGTCGCCAACATACTGAAGCATGCTGCGAAGGTCTTTAAGGTCGAGAAGCAACAGCCCCTCATCATCGGCAATGCGGAAAACGATTCGCATAATTCCGCTCTGTGTATCGTTAAGCCCAAGCAATCTGCTGATAAGCTCAGGTCCCATATCCGAAACCGTAGTGCGTACCGGAAGTCCCATTTTGCCGTAAACGTCCCAGAAGCGCACCGGATATGACCTGTATTCAAAATTTCCAATGTTCATCGTGTCAATGCTGCGGCGAATGTGTTTTGTCTCCTCGCCGGCTTTGCACATTCCTGTAAGATCGCCTTTGATATCGGCAAGGAACACCGGAACACCCATGTCACAAAAGTCCTCGGCAAGTACTTTAAGCGTTACGGTTTTACCGGTTCCTGTAGCACCTGCAATAATGCCGTGGCGATTTGCCATCGAAGGCTCAAGATATACATTTGCGCCTTTGCCGCCAAGCCAGACCTTTTTTGTTTCTGAAAGATACATTGTATTTATCCTCCGTAGAGATGTTTGTTGTAATCATTATAGCACAGAATTCTACATTTTGCATTAAAAAACATAAAAATAGCATCGCAATGCCAATGCTGTTTCAACAGTTTTTGTATTCCAAAGCAAAAATAACTTGCATTTCTCATCATTTAAACCATTTTACTTATCTGTAAGTACTTTACAAATGCGTTAAATTGTGTTATACTAAATTGTAGGATTTATTCAATCAAAATCCATAAATCAAGTTTGGAAAGGAATATCAAACATGAACAAGAAACTATTCAGCGCGCTTCTTGTGCTTTTGTGCCTTGCTTTGTCATTGTCACTTTTTACCGGTGCAACTGAAAATGCAACAACAATCAGCACAGCTGAAGACCTTGTCAACCTGATGAACACCCCCGCTTTGTGGTCGGGAAACTATGTTCTCGGTGACAACATCAGCCTTACCGGCTTAGCACAAACCTCTATCGGTAACGCGACTACAGCATTTACCGGTACCTTTGACGGTAACGGCAAGACCATTACAGGTCTCAGCATCTCCACCGGCTTGTTTGGCAAAATTGACGGTGCTACAGTAAAGAACCTCACCGTTGAAGGTTCTGTTACTGCAAGCGGTGACGGCACAGGCGGTGTTATCGGTTACGCTACGGGTGCTTTCACCGTTTCCGGCGTTACCAACAAAGCAAGTGTAACCAGCACGTACCAGTACACCGGCGGTATCATCGGTAATGTTGAAATCTCCGGTGATGCACTTATTGAAAACTGTGTAAACTACGGCACAATTTCCGGTGCTACCATTGCCTCAGGTATTGTAGGCAGAAACTTCAGTACCGCATCGTACAACTACACCGTTCGCAACTGCGTAAACCGCGGTGCTGTTACGGCATCTGCACAGGCAGGCGGCGTTCTTGGCCGTTTGGAGGTTAGCTCGGGTGTATCCAACCGTGAATATCTTGTAACAGGTTGTGCGAACTACGGCGAAATCACCAACACCGGTCTTTACACCGGCGGTGTTATTGCACTTTTCACATCCAATGCAAAAACCACCAACATTACGATTGACAACTGCTTCAATGCAGGAAAAGTCGAATCTGCCGGTAAATATGTAGGCGGTATTGCAGGCTATTACCGTGCGTATGCAAATGCTGACTACTATTTTCACATCACCGACTGCTATAACACCGCTGCTATCCACTGCCCCGCGAGCGGTGCTGCTATCGGTGGTATTATAGGTGCCGCTAACGCCGAAAAAGGCGAATATACCATGAACAACTGCTATAATGCAGGTTCGGTAGCAAACGGTGGAGGAACATACTCCAGCGCTCTTATCGGCGCTCCTCACGGCTCCGGCCGCCACCAGAACAACTATTATCTCGATCTCGGCGAGACTTACAGCGGCACACTTGCAAACTCTACAATGGTTACAGCCGAGAACTACGCAGTAGCAGAAACTTATGCAGAAGGACTTGCAACATCCGGCGATTGGATTATTACTAAAAAAGGTCCCGAACTTGTTTCATTCCATAAGCATGACTTTGCAGGCGGCGAGTATACCCCTGTTGAAGGCGGACATGTTCTTGTTTGCTATTGCGGAAGTTTGAACACTACTACAGAAGAACACACCGATGCTGACGGAAACGGCGTTTGTGATGTTTGTAACTCCGTAACATCCTGCAACCATGAGGGTACAGACAGAATTTGGGAAGTTGTAAGCGCTTCTACATGTTCTGTAGCAGGCTTGGAAAAAGCAATCTGCGCAAACTGTGAACTCGAAACCGGCGAAACACGCAATCTCGCTTTGGATGCAACCAATCATATCAACGCAAACGGCGAAAAGAACGGCAATTGGGTAGCAGACGGCGAAGCATTTGACTATGTATGTAGTTACTGTAACGCTGTGCTCGTTGATGATAATGAGCAGGCAGCAGTATATGTTGACATCATCAACGGTAACGACGATGAAGACGGTATTACCGCTGAGACTGCCCTCTTAACTATTCATGAGGCTGTTTCCCGTCTTTCAACCACAGGCGGTAAACTCATTCTTTCTGGCAACCCTTGGATAATAAGCGGAGATATCACTGACCTCCCCACATGGGAAAAAGAGATTACCATAACCGGTCAGGGAATCAGAGTAACAAATCACGGTTCGGCTATAAATTTCCGCGGTCCTACCAAGCTTGAAGGTCTTACTATAAACGGCGCAACTCGTTCTGATGCCAATGTATCCGACGGCGGACATTACAACATCCCCGTTTTCGTTGCAAACTGGAATGACTTTACCGTTGGTAGCAACGTCGTTTCTTTCGGTGCTTGCTACTTTGTTTTAGGTAATTCTATCACACCTACCGAAGATACTACAAATGACCTTGCTATCGGTACAGATGAAAACGGCAATGCCATTCCCAAGGTTGTTAACTTCACAGTTGAACGCACAGCCGCACAAAAGGTTGATTTTACAATCAACGGCCAAAAGGTGACCAAAGCAACTCCTACATTTGATAGAATTTACCTCGGCGACCGTATCAGAGGTTCTGCAACACGCACCGTATCCAATGTGCACGTTAACTTTGTAAGTAACAATGCTACATTCAATAATGTTTACCTCGGCTCCGCCGGCGAGACAACATCTTCACACGTTGTACTTGACAACTTTACCGTATCTGCAACCTTTAACGGTATAGGCGATTCTTATATCACCAAGTTTTTGCAGGGCGGCAACTTTACAAACACAGAGTTTACCGACGTATATCTCGACAAGCTCAACCTCGCACTCAACGGAACAGCTTATCTTAAGAACACTGCAACCTTGAGAAACATCAGAGAAGCTGATATCACTATCTCAAATGGTGCAGACCGTTATGAAAATACTACACAGAAACTCAATGCAGGTTCTTTCAATTTCACCAAGAGCACTGCATATGTTCCGTCCGGCAGCGAAAAGATATCCATCACTTACGGTACACACTCTTTCGCTAACAGCACAGCATACCCCACATACGATGAAATCTATACCGTTAACGAAACAGTAAACAACGAATGTACATGGGATGACGGTGTTATCACTACCGAACCTACCGCTGATGCTGATGGAGTTAAAACTTATACTTGTACAGTATGCGGCAGAACCAAGACCGAAGCAGTTAAGTTTGTATGTACCGATCATATTTACGTACTCAAAGCAGACAACACTTACTACTGCGTAAACGGTTGTACCAATATTGCAGCGCCTACAGCTCCTGCAATTATAGCTGTAGCTCCTGCAACAGTTACCGATAACACAGTGGACGTAACCGTTTCTATTAAGACTACCGATCCCATTGTTGCACATCGCTTTAGTGTTGATGCACCCACAGGATTCACTCTTACCAAGGTAACTCCTGCATTCACATCAGAAGTAGAAAATGCAAACGGCGGTTGGATATTTATGGGTCAGGATGATGTATCTGTTCCCTATCAGGGTGCAATTTTCCAGACCACTCTTACAGAAGAGGTTCTTGACACAACTTTGGTTACACTTACTTTCACTGTTGACGAAACCGTTGAAGAAGGCGCATATGTAGTCACAGTTGAGTCTTTGGAAACTCTTAACTACGACGAAGAAGAAATCGACACTGTTGCAGTTTCTGCAGAAGTAACAGTAGCAGCAGAAGAAGAAGAATGCACACACGAAAACAAGACCACCACTTCCACCGCAACATGTACAGAAGGCGGCGTAGAAACCACCGTATGTGACGACTGTGGCGAAACACTTGAAACCAAGAACGTAGACGCACTC
>SVRG01000093.1 GCA_015064965.1 Oscillospiraceae bacterium | reverse complement strand
GAATAGCACAGTCCTTTTCAATAATGGCATTTCTCAGGTCGCATTTCACACCGCCAAAAACGGCCGTAAGCTCTGCACCTTCAAATACTTCGCCATCGTAGTTCATATCACAGCCGGAGAAGGTTGCACAACCGGCTTTCGGCTCTTTGCCTTCCAGTTTCAGCTGTTTCATGATCTCATTGGCTTTGTTGCCGAGCAATCCGGTAAGTACCATCTTCAGGCCAATAATCACGATGATTGCGGGGACAAGTAGCTTCCACAGCATAGAGAAGCTGAGAATGTCCTGACAACACAACAGCAGGAATACACCAACTGCAATACCGATGATGTTGCCGGTCTTTTCGCGCTCGGTAAATAAGCCAATAGCGCAGGGGACGATAATAAATAACGTCCACCAACCGTCAAAAAAGACGTTAATATTTGTTACATTAAACTCATTCAGCGCCCAGATCACACCTGCGGCAATCAAAACGATGCCCCATAATACACTGCCTGCTTTTTTCATTTTCTATTTCTCCTTATCCATTTATGTACTGCTCACCAACATTGGCCGTTGTTGTAAAACCTGCTTTCCGGAAAGTTGTTTTATCGCTGACGCAATAAACATAGTTTCCGTTCTGTGCGAGAATATAGTAATCATCGGGATATAGTCCACAGTACAGTTCAAATATCACCTTTGCATCATCAGAGGATAATCCATACACTATGTCAATGCATTTATCTCCTTTTTGAGCGACAATACGGTCGATAGCCAAGTCGGAACCCTCAACAGAGGTATGCTCTGTAATTTCATACCCGCTGTTTTCTAAGTTTTCAACGAGAACGCCTCTTTTAGGCACGATCTTATCCGGATCCGGAACGCCGTTTGTGTTTGTGGAAGCACCGCAACCAGCAAAACTCAGAAGCAAGAATGCCGATACAATTACTGCTATTAGTCTTTTCATTTTATATCACCTTAGTGTTACTTTGTATTTGCATTTTAAAAATTGCCAATTTCCAATTTCAAATTTATCTGCCGTGATATGCTTTGCAAGCCGTCGGCTCTCTACAAATTCATCAGTCACCGTTACAAAATACTGCTTTTCGCCTTGCTGGACAAGATAAAACTCCTTATCCATGTTCTTAAAGCTGTTGATCAGGTCGGGCGTTCCAAAGGGAGCGTCAGTAAAAAAACCAAGCAGATTACCGATCGCTTTTTCGCTGGTGGTCAATTTCTGGTTTCCAAGCAGGGTGTGGATTTCTGCGTCGGGAAACTTTTCGCGAATTACACGATCCTTCTTCTTTTTCTTGCTGCCTTTGCCATAGTCCGACAGATTATATGGCTCTCGGATTACACCGGTATCGATCGGCTCGCCGTTATCCAACAAATAATCAATGCTGACATTCAGCATAGCTGCCAGAGACTTGAGATTATCCACATCCGGCAATCCATTATTTGCTTCCCATTTTGCAACAGCGGATCTGGATACTGCCAGCTTTTCAGCAAGTTGTTCCTGGGAAAGTCTACACTGTTTTCTTGCTTCTTTAATCTTTTCGCCTAATTTCATTTTCATTACCTCCGGTATGGTTTATTTTGCATTCATTTTACGCCGGAGGGCCGGGTTAAACAATAAACCACCTGTGACACCGCTGTTACTCTCCGTGACAATAGTAATAGATATTCATCAAATAGCGGATTTGCAAATAAAAAAGTGCGTGACCGAAGCCACGCACCGAAAAACGCAAACTCCGATTGTCGCCAAACAAAATTCAAGCATGACAGGTTTCCCTATACAACAACTTGATGGAATTTGCGCTTTTACCAAATTCACATAGTTGTTGTATGCAAAAAAAGAGTATAGTACTCCCTTGCAAGAAAATAAACTGTCATTCTTATATATGAATTTTGTTTGGCATTTTATATTATAACACAATCGGCACTAAAAATAAAGTGGTTTTGGAAAAGTTGCGAAATTTGTTGTTTTGAGCATAAAAAATACAGTATAGCCAGTTTGACTATACTGTATTTTCCGTTATCCCACTCGGTTTTTGTATTTCTCCGTTAAGGACAACACGCTTTGCAGTTCCTTTTTAATTTTAAGATTACTGAACCCAGATAGCAACTGCCTTTGCATATGCTTCATTGATGTTCTCGATCCAGCTTTCCGCTGCGGGAAGGAGGGTCTCGTACATAGAAGCCCAGTTGCTGTTGCGCTCGCGGAGGTTGATGATGAGCTGCTTGTTGTAAGGACCTACCTGATAGTAGTAACCGATATCGTAAACGATGTTTTCGAAGATGATATCAAGCATCTCGGTAGATTCTGCGTCACGTGCAGACTGACCTTCAAGAGTTACATCGTAAAGTGCAGGAGTGATCTCCTTTTCACCGATGTATGCGAGAGCCTCGGTAATTTCACCAACCATTCTGATATCGTTAACTACAAGCGGTACGCAAACGAACTGCGAGTTAAAGGGAGAAGTGGTGGTGTAGTATGTATCCTGGTTAACAGAAAGCTTAGGATAAGGAAGAATACCAAAGTCGTTTTCCATTTCACGGTACTTAGGCATCTGACGGATGAGGGATGTGAAGAACAAGCCCTGATTGTTCTGCCACCAGTTGTCGCCTGCACCGGAGTTGTTAAGGCGCTGATACTGGAGAGCGTGAACTTCGTCATATGCGATCTCAACATACTTGTTGAGTGCATCGAGAGTGGTTTCGTTGTACAAAGTAAGCTCGATCTGTCCGTCATCGTTAACGGTGCAGCAACGCTGACCCGCAGCGTTTACGATACCTGTAATCGAGTCGTCCCAAACGAGAAGGCCGTAGAGGTCGCTGCCGTCATACTTGCCGTCGTTGTTGAGGTCTTCGGAAACGCTCTTGGAGATTTCAGCAAACTTTTCAATGGTCCACTGACCGCCCTTAACGAGGTCGTAGGGGTTTTCAATGCCGTAGTCATCTGCAAGCTTCTTGTTGAACATGATACAATATGCACATTCGTTGTCGGAAACAGTGATCTCGCCGGTGGTGAAGAATACTACGTCCTTGATAGAAAGGCTATCGGTAGCATTGCTGTCCCAGCGGGAAGAATCAAGCTGAATGGAAGGAACATGGTTCATGTCATAGAGATAACCCATGGTTGCAAGCTGAGTAACATCGTAAGAAGCAATGAGACAAAGATCATAGTTAGGGGTGTTGGACGCGATCTGAGTGTTGATAGCGTTAAAGCCGGGGCCGGGCTTACCGCTGGACGCAGAGGAGTAACCGGACTTTACATCGGAGTAAATGTCAATGTTAAAGTTCTGCTCCATGGTGAGCACGCGCTCATACTGTGCGTTCTGGAGGTAAGTGTAGTCGGGATTTTCTTCTTCGTAGTTAAAGTCGTTGCAAGCTTCGTTACCTGCGGAGAGGATACGGAACTGAGCGCCCTTGTAGTCGCCCTTCAAAACAACTTCCTTTTCTACGGGGCCGGTCGCTTCGCCTGTTGCTGCTGCAGTTGTCTCTACAGGGGTTTTATCGCAGGAAACAACAGCAAGGCATACACATACGAGGACAAGCATCAAACTGATAATCTTTTTCAAAACTATAACTCCTTTCGAGGCATAAAATGCCTATAATAGTTTATACATTACCATAATATCACACTTTTCAAATAAAATCCATACAAAAAATTACCCTAAAATAAAGTAATTTTTTGCAATGATTGACCGGATTTGTTTTTTGTGCTATTATAAATATATAAAAATATATAGTATATACATACAATACAAGGGGGGAAATACGATGCATATAGTTGTTGAGTCGCCGTTTATAAATTCACATTGGTGTACAAGCTATATCAAGGGCATCACTGCACAGGCAAAAAGAAAAAATCTCCCGATAGAGGTGCATACCGACACCGACTTTATATATGATGATTTTGACGATACCCATGTGGTTTTGATCGGCTCTTCCCTTGTATGGGCATCAAAATGCATGACGTTGCTCTACAAGCAGGGAATTCATCCCATCGTGCTCTCCATCGCCAATTACCAAAAGCAGTTCCCGTTTGCAAGCTTTATAACAATGGACTACGGTGACGCGACCCACAAGCTCATGCAATACCTGCACGACAAGGGCTGCAAACGCACCGCATTTTTCTCAGGCAATCTCAAAAGCTCCACCGATATGCAAAAACTTAACAACTATCTGCAAAACGGCGGCAGCGAAAACGATGTATTTTCTTATAAAGACTCCTTGGCAAAAACCTGTGACCGCTTGATTGAGCGCATTGGCGAGTTTGACTCGGTGCTCTGCGCAAACGATGTTTCATCGGTTGTGCTGCTCCGCAGACTTATGGACCTCGGATACTCCATACCCAAGGATTATCACATTGCAACCTTTGGCGACACAACGCTCTCAAACCTTGAGATACACAACATCGCCGTTGCAAAGATCAAGAGTAACGATGCCGGTCGCCTCGCGGTAAATGCATACCGCATGCTCAAAAACGACCCCGAAATTTCCGCGCTTTCGTTTTTGCTCCACTGCGATATCTTCGACTGCCATTGCGAAGCGGTGGATATAAAGATCGAGCACAGCGATTTTATCATAGAATCCAGCGGCGCAACCAATTTCTTCAACGATCCGGATGTTGCAAAGGTATTGCTTGTTGAAAAACTGCTCGCAGGCTGTGACAAGCTTGACATAAGCATTTTGCGCGAGGTTCTCAACAAAGAAAGTTATTCAAAAATCGCGGCAAAGCTCTTCATCGCAGAAAACACCATAAGCTACCGCATCAAAAAGATACTTTCACTTGCACCCGACAAAACCAAAGAAGAAGTATTTGAGCTTTTATCACAGTTTTTATTTTAAATATCAAAAGCACCGTGCTTAAGGCACGGTGCTTTTTTGTCTCGATATAAATTAAAACTCAAGTTCCATGGGTTCGCCCTTGAATATAAGAAGCGCATCATCTCCGTCGCCGAGATATACCTCTACAGAAACAGTGGCACTGTCAATCTTCGTAACTCCAAGCTCGTTTTTGAGAAGCCCGAAAAGAGATGCGGACGGAAAGCCGTCATGGCCGTTAAGCATACTGAGTCTGCCGTCGTTTTCATAGTCCATTCCGTTTACCTTGTGAAGATAAACCGTGGCACGCGCCATGTCGGTTGAATCGTTTTTAAAGTATGAGGCAATTGTTGTATATCCGCCGTCGCTGATATACAGATCCTGAAGCACAAGATATATTCCCTGCTCGTTAACAAGCACCGTTCCGTGCTCATCAATTCCTTGAATGTAATCTGCGTCACAGTCAGTGGGAACTATAATTTCGTTTGTAGCCTCGGCAACAACTCCGTCAACCACAAAATGCATACCCATTTCAGCATCACCGTGGTCATGCCCCAGGTGGTCTTCCTCATCAGCCTCAAAGTGGCCGTTTTCAATGCACAGAGAAAAGTCGAGTTCCTTTATGTGGCTGATGTGCGCTGTGTTAAGCTTGCTTCGCGCAATTTTGATGCGGTCCGTGGTTATTTCGCCCGCGGGGCATATGCAATACTCGTCTTCAAATGCGTGTCTTGCGAGATATATGCCGTTTGCCTCGAAATAGTCGGTGCAAACACGGATATCCGTTTCTGTGTGGTTGTGAACCTCAAAGTTTACAATGATATATGACTTTTCACTGTAGTCAAGCGATTTTACAATTACTTCGATACCGTCTTTGTCGTATACGGCATGTTCCTCTAAATGTACCTCGTGCATTTCATAACCGGGCTGTTCTTCTTTGGCAATGCCGAGTTTTTCCGCAAAGGAGCAGCCGAGAAGGGTGCCAAGCATAAAAGAGAGAGCAAATAGAATTGCAATCAGTTTTTTCATGGTAGAACTCCTGAAGAATAGTATTTGCAGATATCATACCATGGAAATACTCAAATGTCAATCAGATTAACTGCACTATCCAGAGTATCACGCCGTAGAGCGTACCTGAAAGTATGCCGTAGAGAATCACCGGCCCTGAAACAGTAAAGATTTTCGCGCCTACACCAAGCACAAGCCCTTCGGCTTTTGTGTCAATGGCGGGAGAAACCACCGAGTTTGCAAATCCCGTAACCGGCACAAGCGTTCCGGCACCTGCGTGCTTTGCAATGTTGTCAAAAACTCCGATGCCGGTCAGAAACGCAGTGATGAAAATTATTGTTATGCTGACAAGAGTGTAGCATCCGTCTTTGTCGTAGTCGGTCACAGCGCTGTAAAAGTCAAAAAGAAGCTGCCCGAATGTGCAAATTGCACCGCCGAAAAGAAATGCAAATATGCAGTTTTTGAAAACCGGAGAGGGCGGAGCCGTTTTTTTGACGAGTTTTTTGTATTCCTGTTTGTTTATATCCATAAAATCACCTTTTAGGCTTTCCTTTAAAAATCAGCGCGGCGATATAGCCAAACACAAGCGCCGCCGCACATCCTGCCGCCGCTGCGGTAAAACCGCCGCGAAAAATGCCGAGAAATCCGTCCTCGCCCACCGCTTTTTTAATGCCGCTTGCAATACCTGCGCCAAATCCGCAAAGCGGCACCGTCGCGCCGCAGCCGGCAAGCCTTTTTATAGGGTCATACCAGCCGAGCGCACCGAGAAGCACGCCTGCCGAAACATACAAAACCAATATGCGCGCAGGCGTCAGCGCCGTCTTGTCTATCAGTATCTGCGCGATAATGCAAAACGCACCGCCCACTAAAAATGCGAAAATATAAGTTGAAATACTGCTCATTTTTCTCCTCCGCTGTACACAATATGAACGAGATGCGCGATTGACGGAATCGAAAGCCCCTGCGTCACAGAATCTTTATTCATCAGCGCGCCGGTTGCCATTACAAGCACATTGCAAAGCTCGCCGCTCTCAATTTTGGGCAAAAAGTAGCCGCCGAAAACGCTTGCAATACAGCCGCAGCCGCTTCCGCCGGCGTGTGCGTCCTGCTTTTGGG
>SVRG01000092.1 GCA_015064965.1 Oscillospiraceae bacterium | reverse complement strand
GCTTGCAAGACCTGCAGCAACAACATTTTTTGCAACGTATCTTGCAGCATAAGAAGCACTGCGGTCTACCTTTGTCGGGTCTTTTCCGCTGAACGCTCCGCCGCCGTGGCGAGAATAGCCGCCGTAAGTATCAACGATGATTTTTCTGCCGGTAAGACCGGTATCGCCCATGGGACCTCCGATAACAAAACGTCCGGTGGGGTTTACAAAAATCTTTGTATCGCTATCCATCATATTCTTAGGGATAATTGGATTTATAACATGCTCAATAACGTCAGCACGAATCTGCTCAAGGCTCACATCAGCACTGTGCTGCGAAGAAACAACTACA
Organism: Oscillospiraceae bacterium; assembly: GCA_015064965.1. Taxonomy (GTDB): domain Bacteria; phylum Bacillota; class Clostridia; order Oscillospirales; family CAG-272; genus UMGS902. The sequence goes on along the minus strand of SVRG01000092.1, from coordinate 6,627 downwards.
GCATCAACTCTTGACGGAACACCGTCTACATATTCAACAGTAACCTGGGTTTTTCCATCAGGACGAAGATAAGTAAGTGTGCCGTTCTTTCTAACCTCGGTAAGACGAAGCGCGAGCTTATGGGAAAGAGAAATCGGAAGAGGCATAAGCTCCTTTGTTTCTGTACAAGCATAACCAAACATAAGTCCCTGGTCGCCTGCACCAGTATCAAGTCCGTCACTCAGCTCTCCTGCTTTTGCTTCCGCACACTTGTCTACGCCAAGTGCAATATCAGCGGACTGCTTATGAAGAGAGCTTACAACTGCGCATGTATTACAGTCAAAGCCGTATTCAGCGTTATCATAACCGATTTCGCGAACAGTCTCACGTGCGATTTCGGCAACGTCAACAGTTGCGTTTGTAGTAACCTCACCCATAATCATAATAATGCCTGTGGTAGCAAAGCTTTCACAAGCAACACGCGAGTTAGGATCCTGCGCAAGCATAGCATCAAGCACTGCATCAGAAATTTTGTCACAGATTTTATCAGGATGTCCCTCTGTAACGGATTCAGAAGTAAAAAGGTATTTTTTCATTTTGTTCCTCCTTTAAAATGCGGCATAAAAAACGCCCCCGGATATCCCGAGGGCGAAAATCTCATCTCTCAGGATTTAGCACCTTACAACTGTAGGTTGCCGGGCTTCACAGGGCCAGTCCCTCCGCCACTCTTGATAAGAAATATTTAATTTAACATTGACATTTTAACACATAATTTCTACATATGCAATAGTTTTAGCAATTATTCTTCAATAAAAATTCCCATATTATCATTTTCGACGACCGTTCCGTATTTTTCACCGTCTGAATAGTATAACTCATATGTGTTGTCTTTTGCAATAACCGAAAGCCGTTCAATTGTGTTTTCTTTATTATCGTATACATACACCGCGTGCATCGCTCCAATAGATTTCGTAGAAAACTCCCAGTTTTTATATGTGGGCGTATCACGAAGCGAAATCGGAACATAAGTTATTGCCTCGAACACGTTGTCATTATAACATCTTACCGCACCGGTAAGTGCCCACGCCGACTCGGTAACCCCATGAATATGCTCGTGATAATATGAGTTGAGTTCTGTTACATATCTGTCGTCAACATTAAAAACAGCAACCTTGCAGCCATTGGGGTACTCTTTCTTTAATTCTGGAGTTATGCTTGCAACAGTGCTTACAACTCGCATATCCGCTTCTGTTGTTGAACGATAATCAGCAATTTCAGAAACAGAGCATACACAGAATATTAACGCCGCAACAAAACTAAAGGCGGCTATGCCTGTTTTTTTATTATCAGTTACAAGCCTCACTATAACATCTAAAACAAGCGCTATTCCAACAAAACTCGGTACGGTTCCGCGAAACGAGAACCAAGGATTTTCTATAATAAAAAACGGGGCGAGCGGAGCAAGTATCAAAATAGCACCTATAAAAAGCGGTATAAGCAGCTTGCCGCGACCTTTGGCACTGGTTTTAAAGATTGCGGTGCAACAAAAGAAAACGCAGCATGCAACTACTAAAACACAATAAAGCCAAGCCCCATCGCTTATAATACGCATTATTCCACGGATAAAACCGTAAACAAATGTATAAAATCCGCCGCCAAGAAAAGCAGACTTAAATTGCGATAACAAGTCAGGCAAAAATGTATCAAAATAATATACACTTTTAGGAAGTATAATGTTGGTTCTGCCCGAATACAGCATGCTATCCGCCTGAATATGAGTAATAGCGAAATATACGGCTGCACAACCAATGCATGCGTATGAAAAAATCCATCGGCCATTACTTTTCTTCAAATATAACAATCCAAGAAGAATATTCAGCGCGCATGAAAGAACTGCGGTTTGTTCATAAAAGCAAAATGTGAAAAACTGAAAAAGCAAAGCAAGTACAATACTGCTTTTTCTGCCGTTTTCCAAGAATCTCACAAATGCAGAAGCAGACAAAGCGACGAAAAACAAACCCGGAATTATGCGTGTGGAAGCGCTCATCCAGTATGTGCCCTCTATTCCTAAAGGAAGTAAAGCAAAAATAATAATGAAGAATTTTGACGTTCCAAAAAGGTTTTCAAAAATTTTTTGAAACTCAACCGCCGCGAATGCATACAAAGCACAAAGCAATAACACACCGATTATCGAGCAAGGCCAAAGCCAAGTCCAAATCGTTATATCGAGCATTCCGGCAAGAGGACGAGCACCCAATAGTCCCAGTTTGCCGACAACCTCAAAAAAGTTTCCCATTAAGGCATAGTTGTGATGCTGAATATAATCATCCAACTGCGGATAGTATTCAAAACCAAAGTATAGAAATCTTATCGCAATTAAAAAAAACACAGCAAGAAAAAGAGAGAACTCGCCTCTCTTTTTCTTGCTATTCAGATTAGTATAAAACCTATTCATATATTAAAGTAAAATACTAAAAATTCCAAATGACAAAAGACTAACAATAAGCCCAGCTGCCAAAACCCCCGCAAAAATAAACGGAAGCGCTTTTTTCATTCGCATATTCAAGAGCGCAGCAATCAAAGCTCCTGTCCAAGCACCGGTTCCCGGAAGAGGCACCGCAACAAACAAGAAAAGTCCCCAAGTTGCATATTTTGTTACCTTTCCAGAATGCTTGTCAGCCTTATTCTCTACCCAAATCGCAATTTTATCAAGGTACTTTACTTTTTTCATCCATCCAAGTACCGCCCGGACAAACAAAAGGATAATCGGCACCGGAAGCATATTTCCTATAACGCTAATTATGTAGCACGGCCAAAAGCCCAGCCCCATACCTTGACCAATCGGTATCGCACCACGCAGCTCAATTATGGGAATCATTGAAACAATAAATGTACATAACTCTGCGCCTACAGTTTCAAACAAAAACTCACTGATAGAAGCACTTAAATTATCAAACATTTTTTACTCCGTCTTAAATAATATATTCTATTGTACTACTTTTGTTTTATAAAATCAAGATTCAGTTGCTACAGTTCCGTTGAGTTCAAAGAATATAAATGCAAGACAAAGAAGAATAACCGCTGTCGCCACAATTGCAACGATCAATGTGTTTTTATTCATTACAGCAGTGTTTGTCCTATCTTTTGCGAGTCTTGCATGCTTTAGAGCAACGGAAATCGGCTTATAAAGCAACATTACCAAAGCAGAATTTAAAAAGCCCTTTGCAATATTAAAAGGAAGGAACAAAGGAACAATCAATCCCTTTACAGCATCTATGGTAACACCCATATAATAAGGTGTAAAAATCAAATTTGCACAAAGCATTACGAGTGTCATGCTAAATGTGGCGCAAACCAGCGCAAACACCGCATTTACAAGACTTTTATTGTTTCTGTATATCAACGATGCCACAGCAACAAATGCCGCAGAACCAAAAAAATTCATAATCATTCCATAAAAACCGGTTATGCTTCCTGAAACTGTTTCAAGCACAGAAACAACGGCAGAAATTATCACACCGGGCAGAGGTCCAAGATATAATGACCCTATTGCAATAAAAGCGTCTTTGATATCCAAAGACAAAAAACTAACTTTAATAGACGGCAGTATTCCGCATATATATGCAACAGCCGTAAATATAGACACTAGTATTAGATTGTGTATTCTATCATTTCTGTTTGTCATGTTAATCTCCATTCCGCCACCAAGCGGTGGCACAAAAGCAAAACGAGATCCTCAGTACCGCACGATGTGCAGCAAAATGAGTAAGGCCTCATTTTGCGAGGAGTTCAGGCGTGAAAAATTCTAAGAAAAAAATGCGAATTTAACTTTCACACTATCCTCCCAAAATACAGGAGAAAAAATAAAAATTCCCCTAATAGGGGAATTTAGCTATAAATATAGCGTAATTTATCTTTTCTCATCCAGACTTTACTGTCGGTTTAGGAATTGCACCTAATCGGCATCAAACGATGTTCGCGGACTATACCGCCGGTATGGAATTTCACCATTCCCCAAAGATATATTATGATAATATTCAAATTGGAGAGAGCCGAAACTCTCTCCAATTGAACAAAAGTCTAAAATTAGCCCTTGATTTCGGTAACAACGCCCGAACCTACGGTTCTACCACCCTCACGGATAGCGAAACGGAGACCTTCTTCGATAGCGATAGGAGTGATAAGTTCAACATCCATGTTTACGTTATCGCCAGGACGGCACATGTCGGTGCCTTCGGGAAGCTTGATGGAACCGGTAACGTCAGTAGTTCTGAAGTAGAACTGAGGACGGTAGCCAGTGAAGAAAGGCTTTTGACGGCCACCCTCTTTTTCAGTAAGTACGTAAACCTGACCTACAAACTGAGTGTGGGGGTTGATGGTGCCGGGCTTGCAAAGAACCTGACCACGCTCGATCTCGTTCTTCTGAATACCACGGAGAAGAGCACCGATGTTGTCACCAGCCTGAGCTTCGTCCATAAGCTTGTGGAACATCTCGATACCGGTAATAACGGTCTTCTTCTTTTCGTCGGAAAGACCAACGATTTCAACTTCTTCAGACATGTGGAGAGTACCTCTCTCTACACGACCAGTAGCAACAGTACCACGGCCAGAGATAGAGAATACGTCCTCGACAGGCATAAGGAAGGGCTTGTCAGCCATACGGTCAGGAGTAGGAATGTAGGAGTCTACAGCGTCCATAAGCTCCTTGATAGGTGCGTATACTGCATCGTTGGCGTCAGTGCTGGTGGAGGTAAGAGCCTCACGAGCAGAGCCGCGGATGATCGGAATATCGTCACCGGGGAATTCGTACTGAGAAAGGAGATCACGGATTTCCATTTCTACAAGGTCGAGAAGTTCAGCATCATCAACGATGTCGCACTTGTTCATGAATACAACGATTGCAGGAACGCCTACCTGACGAGCAAGAAGAACGTGCTCGCGGGTCTGCTGAAGAGGTCCGTCAGTACCAGCAACTACGAGGATAGCGCCGTCCATCTGAGCAGCACCGGTAATCATGTTCTTAACGTAGTCAGCGTGGCCAGGGCAGTCAACGTGAGCGTAGTGACGGTTTGCAGTCTCATACTCAACGTGACGGGTATTGATCGTGATACCTCTTGCTCTTTCTTCGGGAGCATTGTCGATCTGGTCATATGCCATGAACTCTGCGCCGTTACCAAGAGAAAGGTACTTGGTGATAGCTGCGGTGAGAGTGGTCTTGCCGTGGTCAACGTGACCTACGGTACCGATATTAACATGGGGTTTAGTTCTTTCAAACTTCTGCTTTGCCATTTTTAATATCCTCCTAAAATATAAAAATTATTTTGTGTTTTTGGTTTATATATCGGCTATGCCGAAATATTTAAATTAGTTGTTCTTGCCTCTGGTCTTAATGATTTCTTCCTGAAGGTTCTTAGGAACTTCTGCAAAGTGAGAGGGTTCCATTGCATACACACCACGTCCCTGTGTTCTGGAACGAAGGTCTGTTGCGTATCCGAACATCTCTGAAAGCGGAACAAACGCAATCACTTCCTGTGCACCGTTTACCTGCTCCATAGACTGAATCTGACCGCGGCGAGAGTTGATACCGCCCATTACATCGCCGAGATAATCGTCGGGAGTTGTAACGGTAACTTTGGTGATAGGCTCAGTGAGCACGGGGTCTGCCTTTCTCATAGCTTCCTTGAATGCCATAGAACCGGCAATCTTGAACGCCATTTCAGAAGAGTCAACTTCATGATAAGAACCATCATAAAGTGTAACCTTAACGTCAACTACATTGTAACCTGCAAGTACACCAGTCTGCATAGCACCCTGAATACCTGCATCAACAGCGGGAATGTATTCCTTGGGAATAGCACCACCGGTTACAGCGTTAACAAATTCATAACCCTTACCAGGCTCGTTAGGCTCAAGAATGATCTTAACGTGACCGTACTGACCGCTACCACCGGACTGTCTCTTGTACTTAGTCTCATGGTCAACTCTGCTGCGGATGGTTTCTTTGTAAGCAACCTGAGGATTACCTACATTAGCTTCTACCTTAAACTCACGGAGAAGTCTGTCTACGATAATTTCAAGGTGAAGTTCGCCCATGCCGGCAATAATGGTCTGGCCGGTTTCTTCATCGGTATAGGTTCTGAAGGTCGGGTCTTCTTCTGCGAGCTTTGCAAGAGCAATGCCCATCTTTTCCTGACCAGCCTTGGTCTTAGGTTCGATAGCAACGCTGATAACAGGTTCCGGGAACTCCATGGACTCAAGGATAATCTTGTGTTTTTCATCACAGAAAGTATCACCGGTAGTTGTACTCTTAACGCCTACAACTGCAGCAATATCTCCGGAATAACATACGTCAATGTCCTTACGGTCATTAGCATGCATCTGAAGAATACGGCCAAAGCGCTCACGTGCTCCCTTGCAGGAGTTGTAAACAGCGCTACCAGCTTCGATCTTACCGGAGTAAACTCTGAAGAAGCAAAGCTTACCAACAAATGGGTCGGTCATAATCTTGAATGCAAGTGCAGAGAAAGGAGCATCGTCATCTGCGGGTCTCACGTCTTCCTCATCAGTATCAGGATTTATACCCTTGATAGGAGGAATATCGAGAGGAGAAGGCATAAAGTCGATAACTGCATCAAGCAATTTCTGTAC
>SVRG01000091.1 GCA_015064965.1 Oscillospiraceae bacterium | reverse complement strand
TTTAATGAAGCAGGGCATCGTGTCCGTTTAACATCTCGATTACTTTCTCTCTTACATAAGCTCCCGGATGCTTCTGAATCTCCGGGTCCAGTTCGTTTAAGTAAATCGGCTTACCGAATTCTAAAATAACCTTAGTCTTTTTTAACCACGGCTTGTGGTTTTCGAATAAATCATCCGTACCGGTAATGGCCACCGGAATAATCGGACATCCGGTTTTCTGAGCCGGCTTTAAGCTGCCGTCCTTAAACGGCAACGGGTCTTTCTCGTGGCTTCTTGTGCCCTCCGGAGCGATGAAAATGGAGTAGCCCTCTTTTATGTAATCGATACAGGTCAAAATCACCTTAAGGCCTGCCTTAATATCGGAACGATCCAGGAACAGACAGTTAACATTGTACATCCATAGGTTTAAAAACGGAACCTTGCGGATTTCCTTTTTTGCTACAAAGCCGGTGAGATTCGGTACGGCGATGTAGCCGAGAGCTGCATCCAGAATACCGCGATGATTTGCGGCGTACAGTACCGGAGTGTCCATCGGAACGTTTTCACGGCCCAGAATCTTGTATTTCATGCCGCCCGGCCACATGGATGCTTTAAAGGCGCCCCGGACAATGCACTGGGAAATACGGCTGGCCAGTCTGCGGTTGAATTTGCGCAGTAATAACAGCAACAGGCAAATCGGGAAAAACAAAATAAAAAATAAAGCAATAACGAAAACAGCTGCAATGGTTCTCATGGAAAACCTCCTTAAAAATTTATCAATCGTTAGTGATATTGCCGGTAGATGGAAAGATAGCTCTCGGCGGTTGTATCAATCAGCGGCGTCGTCTCCAGATATTCTGCGGATAACGTGGAAGGAACACCGTAATATTCGTCTAAGGTAAGCCCGGTTTCGTACAAATATCCGGCCAGTTCGGTACCGACATAACGGATGTGCCAGGGTTCGTAGTTGTAACCGGTGATGTGCTCTTTGTCTTTTGGGTAGCGAAGGATAAAGCCGAACCGGTGGGCATTTTTTGCTACCCAGATACCCTCCGGGGTGTCCGCAAAGGTGGTTTCCAGACCGAATCCTTCCGAAGCACAGGAAATGTCGATGGCAAGCCCGGTCTGGTGCTCGCTTCTGCCCGGAGCCGCGGAATAGCGGTTGGTATGGGCAACGCCGCGGGTGGCCAGGTTTGTGGCATAAATCGTATATTGGCGGGCGTAGGAGCGGTAGGCGGATACGCCGTACAGGGTAAGTCCTGCTTCGTCATAGGCCGCGTCAAATAAGAGTGCCAGAGCGGCACCCGCATCCGGTGTCATCTTTGCTTTGTCGATGGTGGTATCCGAAAAAGGAAACAACACATCCGGCGTGGTCAGACCCTCCGGGACAAAGTTCTCCGGGAGAGGGTACTCCCGATTCACAAGATAAGTCACCGTGGAAGTGTCTGTATTTACCGCAATCGGTGTGGGTGTGGGAGCCTCGGTAGGCTCGGGCGTGGCAGTGCGGTTCGGGGGTACGGTCGAAAGCGGCGCGGTGGTTGCCACTGCGTCGGTGTCTGCCTGCTCCGAAATCGGTGCCACTGACGGTTCTGCGTCCGGTCCGCTACCCTTACACCCTCCGCCGAGGAAGACCAGTCCCATGCCCAAGGTCCATAAGGCCGCCGGTATAATGAGAAGTCGGATATACTTTTTCATGAAGTCCTTCTTTCTTCGTTATAACTTATTTGAACGTAAGTGTTATCAGGAGTGGCGTCTGTTTTCGGAATGAATCTTATCCAGAAGCTCCTGCTTTGTCTTATAAAGCCGCTCGGAAAGGTCGATAAATACCTTCTGCGGGTTGGAAAAACGCTTGGTTTCCTCCCAAAGGGTATCTTTTTCCTTGGTGCAGTAGTCCCGGATTTCCATGACGGACGGAGATTCGTATACACAGGTGCCGTCTACAAATACCGGAACAAGAAGCTCTCGTACGGTGAAGGTGCCCGGTTCCAGTTGCGTCTTTTTCCAGGTGTCTACCGGGTCAAACAGCAGAAGCGGCTCGGACTCACTTATGGTCTCATCGGCAAAAGCAATGACATCTGCCTTAATCTTGCCGGTTTCCTTGTCGTAAATACGGAATACGGTTTTGTTGCCCGGATTCGTAATCTTTGCCGGGTTCTCCGACAGCTTAATCTTTGGGATAAAGGTGCCGTTTTCCTCAATGGCCGCCAGCTTATATACGCCGCCGAAGGCCGGACAATCCTTGGAGGTGATGAGGTTGGTGCCCACACCCCAGGTGTCGATACGGGCTCCTTGTAAATTCAGGGACTCGATAATAAACTCATCCAAATCGCTGGAGGCGCAAATTGTAGCATCCGTAAAACCGGCTTCGTCAAGCATCTTTCTGGCCTTTTTGGAAAGGTAGGAAAGGTCGCCGCTGTCTAAGCGGATGCCGTAACGAGTCGGCATCTTGCCGGCATTACGAAGCTCCGTAAATACCTTGATGGCGTTCGGAACACCGGAACGCAGGGTGTCGTAGGTATCAACGAGAAGCGTTGCATTCTGCGGGTAGAGGCTTGCATAGGTGCGGAACGCGGTTAATTCATCCGGAAAGCTCATAATCCAGCTGTGGGCGTGGGTGCCGAGAGCCGGAACAGAAAACTCCTGAGCCGCCAGTACATTGCTGGTGCCGATACAACCGCCGATCATAGCGGCTCTTGCACCGTAAATGCCCGCATCCGGACCCTGAGCCCGACGAAGACCGAACTCCATCACTCCGCCGCCCTTTGCCGCGAAGCAAACACGGGCTGCCTTGGTGGCGATGAGGCTCTGGTGATTTACCATAGTAAGAAGGGCCGTTTCCACAAACTGGGCCTCCATAATCGGCGCAATGACCTTAAGAAGAGGCTCCATCGGGAAAACCACGGTACCCTCCGGAATGGCGTAAATGCTACCGGTAAAACGAAAATCCGCCAGATAAGACAGGAAATCCTCGTCAAACATTCCGGTACTGCGAAGATAGTCGATATCTTCTTTATCAAAGTGTAAGTTTTTAATATAATCGATGACCTGGGCAAGACCCGCACAAACGGCATAGCCGCCGTCGGACGGGTTGCGCCGGTAAAAGGCATCGAATACTACAATATCGTTTCTATTCTCTTTAAAATATCCCTGCATCATGGTGATTTCGTAGAAATCGGTAAGCAGGGTAAGATTACGATCGGTCATGGAATACCTCCTTTTCGCGCAACGCGCAAGCATACGTGTATTTATCATAGTACAAATTTTGCAAGAAGTCCAGTGAAAACATGGGAAAAGACGAAAAAGCAAGATAATCTTTTGCAAATAAGCAGAATGTGATACAATGAAGATGCTGTGTTAGATTCAAGAACGAGAAAGGGGAAAAGAGCAATGGCAAGCATTTATTACGAGAAGTTATCAGCAGAAATCAAAAAGGGAATGAAGGAAATGCGGTATTCCGCAGAGGAATTGGAGACGATTTACGCTAGCATCATGAAGCGGCGGGGGGAGTTAATGAAGGGCTTCAAACGGGCGGCAATCATCATGGGTGCTGTAGTGGGTCTGCTGGTGTTGCTGACAATCATGAGTCTCGGAAAAATGCCGGGAAATCCTGTGGTTGCGCTTGTGGCAGTTCTGGGTTTGGTGCCGATTTGCGGACTGATTTTAGTGATTATGAAATTCACCCATGTGGACCGGGTGCGGAATGAGTTTATGTCGTTGATGAAGAAGTATTATCCGCAGTATGTGCATTTGATGGGTTAAAGGTAATGTATCTGACAAGGGGTGAATTGGTGAATTCCATATTTTGAACCGGATGGCATTGCCCCTGAAAAACCGGCGCTTCGACATTAACAACAGTGTGGGAAGTAATGCCAGAGAGCACATTATTACTCACTTTTTAACGGATATTACGGATGTAGATATAATTATCGGTTATCGGGCGGATGCTACGGAAAGTAGCGTCCGTTTTTTTGATTTGTAAACAGGCGTTGGTGGTGCTACTTTTTCATTTTGTGTAAGATGCGAGTGTAAATCAAAATGCTGATGGAGGTATTGCTATGAGCAACAAAAAAGAAATCATTATCAAAGCAACTAAACTTAAAAAGAGTTTTATCACAGGTGACACAGAACAGACAATTTTTGAAAATCTAGACCTTAATATATATAGGGGTGACTTCACTGTGATTATGGGTAGTTCAGGTGCAGGCAAGTCCACACTGATGTACTCCCTTTCGGGAATGGACAGGCCCAGCTCGGGCGAGGTTGTTTGGAACAACAAAACAATTACATCTTTAAGTGATGATAGGCTGGCAATTTTCAGACGAAAGAACTGTGGTTTTGTTTTTCAGCAAATCTATCTTCTTGATAAGATGAGCCTTATGGATAATGTACTTACGGCGAGTGCATTGTCAGGAGCAAGCAAGAAGGACTCGGTGAAATACGCCAAAGAGCTTTTCGAACTTGTTAATATTCCGGAGATAACACGCAAAAAGTTCCCATCTCAGGTGTCGGGCGGTGAGGCTCAGCGAGCAGGCATTGTAAGGGCGGTTATAAATAAACCAGAGATTCTCTTTGCCGATGAGCCCACAGGTGCACTGAACTCAAACAACTCAACTGCGGTTCTTGATGTTTTTACAAAGCTTCATAATGATGGTCAGAGCATTATATTGGTAACTCATGACAAGAAAACAGCCTTAAGAGGCAACCGTGTGTTATATGTTAAGGACGGCAAAATCTACGGCGAGTGTGACCTGGGAGTTTACACAAATGACAGTAAAGACCGTGAAGCAAAGCTAAACAACTTTTTAACAGAGATGGGATGGTAATATGAAAAAAATAGCAAATCAGATTTTATACAACTTAAAAAAAGAGAAATCCTCCTTTATATCATTCGGCGTTATCATTCTGATAACTGCTCTGATATTAAATTGTGCGGCGGTTTTGCTGCATCAGGTAGATAGTGCTTATGATGGAAAGTTTGAAGAGCTAAGCACCGCAACACTCAACGCAATTATTCCCGAGGTTCAGAACAGCAGTGAACTTGAAAAGGCAATTGACGAAATCGAAAATATAGAGAAAACGGAAAGTCATATTGCTATTATGACAGAAGCTACAGTCAAGGATTTCAACGGTGCGGATTTTACAATGAACACAGTGTTTTATAACATTGACAATAAGCGTACTCTTAACAATTATGAACTTGTGAGTGAAAGTGAAAACGATGTTGACAATCCGATCTATATTCCGCTTTATGTTTCTAATTTTGGCGGATTTGCTTTGAATGACGAAATCATTTATGTAATTGACGGTAAATACCATAGTTTCACAGTAGCAGGTGTGATTGAAGAAATGCAGTACGGCAACTATGGTTCGGGTTTGCTGTGTGCATATTTGCCAAAAGAAAAGTTTGCAGAGCTTGCGGATTCTTATAGTAGCAAGGCTGTGGTTGAGTATTCAATGAGCGTAAAGAGCGGAGCAAGCCTTGATAAAGTAAAAGATGATGTCAGCAAAACAATTGAGAACAAAGGTGTTATGGCGTTATCAATTCTTGACAGCGAAAGCGTAAAGGGTACACGAACAATGGTTACGGATCTGCTTGTACTTATTTTAGCCGCTTTTGCACTAATCATCCTTGCAGTCAGCGTATTCCTCAGTAACTTCAAAGTTAAAAATGCCATTGAGTCCGAAATTACAAATATGAGCGTGCTCAAAGCTCTGGGTTATACAAGTGCCCAGATTGTAGCGAGTATCACACTGCCGTATGCGATTGTTTCGCTATTGTTTGCAATCCTCGGCGTTGGTTTGTCTTACGCTTTGCTTCCTGTGCTTTGCTCGCTGCTTACTGTTCAGTCGGGTTTTTCCTTTGCTGTCAGTTTTGATTTGCTGAGCTTTGTATGTGTGGCTTGTATTCTTTGCGGTGTTGTTGCGTTCTTCACATATATATCCGCACGAAAAATCAAGAAAACGCAGCCTATTGACGGGTTAAGAGGCAATACAAGTTCAAAGTACACAAAGAAAAATTATTTTCCGCTTGAAGAAACCAGGGGCAACACAAAGTTCCTGCTTGTCTTAAAGCAGATGATAGCTTCTACAAAACAGAATGTAATGCTCTTTTTGGTGTCTTTCGTGCTGACGGTTCTCATAGCATTTTCAGGCACACTGTTCTACAATGTAGTAGTTGAGCCGGATAACTTTATGTCTGCTTTGTCAGACGAAGTAGCAGATGTGATTATTTATCCTAAAAGCGACAGCATGAGTGAGCTTGAGTCAAAACTTGATAACGATAATCGTGTGCAAAATTCATTGAAATATATGTCTGCAACTGTTAAAATTGAAGAGAAAACGGTGACTGCTTTTGTCTGTGAGGATTTCTCTAAAGTGAGAAATGATGTATGTTATATGGGTGAAAATCCGAAAGAAGCAGATGAAATCGCTCTGGGCAGTGCTTTTGAAGAAAATTTTAAAATCGGTGACACAGTCAGAGTGACGGAGGACGGCATCACAAAAAACTTTCAAGTAACAGGCTTTGTGCAAAGCGTAAATTTACAGGGCGAGCTTTGTGAACTGAGCATAGAAGGATACAACAGTCTCTTTAACCAAAATCAGACTCCATACCTCTATGTGTATCTTGAAAATCCTGAAAATGCTGAAGAGATTTCAAAGGAATATAAATCCGATTACTTTGAACCGGTAGCAGACACAGTGAACGCCTACAAACTTCAAAAGGAAGCACAGGATATGTATATGGGTATCACCGTGGTGCTTGTAGTGTCAATTTTTGCGGTAACAATTCTCGTTGTGTTATTTATTTTATATATTGTTATCAAGTCTTTGCTTGTAAAAAGAAGACAGGAGTTAGGTATTTACAAAGCAATGGGCTATACAAGTTCACAGCTTATTTTACAGACAACAGGTTCATTTATGCCTGTGTCGATGGTGGCAATTGTGCTTTCAAGCTTTTTGGCAATTTTTTATATGCCGGCTATTTATCAATTTGTTTTTGAAGCTTTAGGTGTTATGAAAAATAACATTGAGATTTCATTTGGCTTTTTAATGCTATTTGCAGTAGCTCAGATTTTAGTAAACATTATGATAAGTATTATTTTGTGTATGCCGATAAGAAAGATTTCAGCATATGCACTCATTAAGGAATAAGGAGAGACAAAAATGGATTTTGGTGATAAGT
>SVRG01000090.1 GCA_015064965.1 Oscillospiraceae bacterium | reverse complement strand
AGCGTATTAATATGAAAAACGGCCTTACTCCGTTTGAAATTCGGAGTAAAGCCGCGTAATTCAATGATATTCTGCGACAGGGTGCTTTTTTTCCTGTCCGTTTATCTGGGTACCGTCCATTTCACCACGGATTTTTTATTGAATCAATTAGCCTGCAAGACCGCCGGAAAGTGCGTTTGTAAAGTCGGCATTATCCTCGCTGAGAGTCCATGCGCCGTCAACTTTTTCAAGGTTGATCTTGATTTCGTTGGTAACAGTAGCAGCATCTTCAGCGGTAACCATGCTCATGAAAATTGCACCGTCTGCATCAAAGTTTTCTGCATCCTCTGCCTGACCTACGAGAGTCATGTAGGACATGAGCGCTGTCATAATGTCAAGAGAAGTAATTTTTGCATCAACTGTTGCGTGAGTGTCATCAAGCTGAGTTGCCTCGCCGAGGGTGTAATCAAACTTTTTGAACATTGCCTCGATCATCTGAGTGGTCATGGGGTCGGCATCGTCAACTTTCATTCCGGTGAGAGCTACATATTCTTCAACAGTACCGTTTTTCATTGTAGAAAGCACTGTATCAATAGCCTCAACAACTGCATCAATAGAAGCAGGCTCGGTGGTAGCAACTGCTTCAGTAGTAACAACCGCTTCGGTGGTAACAACCGCTTCGGTGGTAACAACTGCTTCAGTTGTTTCTGCCGGTGTGCCGCACGAGAACATAAAAGCACATGCCATAACAAGAGTAAATACTAAAATCTTTTTCATTGTGAATTTCCTTTCATATGTAAATATTTACTCCTACAGTATACGCTTTATATTTTGTTTTGTCAATCTTAATATTTTGTCGAACGATTATACTTGACAAAACAAAATTAACGATGTATAATATATTAGTCTTTGGACCATTAGCTCAGTTGGTTAGAGCTACCGGCTCATAACCGGTCGGTCCTAGGTTCGAGCCCTAGATGGTCCACCAAAATAAAAAGCACCCGAATGGGTGCTTTTTGTTTTGCATGAAGTAACGTGGCTTGAACCTCACAAATGCGCAGCATTTGTTAAATGTGTGCGCTAAAACTAAAGCCGTTTCTTGATGTTGTTTGTGCACACATTAGGTTCTGAGCCCTAGATGGTCCACCAAAGGAAAAGCCCCCCACTTTTGTGGGGGCTTTTGCTTTCTTCTAGGGCTCGAAGGGCGCGTGTAAGAAAAGCTGCCGGGGGCAGGTTTTCCCGCGCCACCGCTCTTTCCGCAGAAAGGCGAGCCCTAGATGGTCCACCAAAGAAAAAACCGCCTTCAGGCGGTTTTTTTGTTTGCATGAAGCAAAGTGGGTTGTATAAACCTTTGTTTTTATCTTTACAAAGCTTACGAATGCACTTATAATCATCTTATGGGGGTGACACTATGAAAACATATAATATTCTATTTATCGGAAACAGTTATACCTACTTTAACAAAATGCCGACAGAGTATTTTGAAAAAATCGCCGAAAGCGCCGGCATTAGCGTAAATATATCATCTGTTACACGCGGCGGCTGGACACTTGTAAAGCACGCTTGCGAAGAATTTGAAGAAGGCGCTAAAATCGCTGCTCTGCTGCGCGAGAACAAATATGACTATGTAGTTTTGCAGGAGCAAAGCTTTCGCCCTGCCACCGAGTTTGAATACTTTTTGAAAGGCGCAAGTCAGCTTCTTGAAAAAATCAAGCCAAACGGCGCAACTCCGTTTTTCTACGGCACATGGGGACGCGGCGAAGGCAGCGTGGAGCTTGGCGCGTACGATCTTACACATGACAGCATGACAAAAAAACTTGTCGATGCTTATGATGCCGCCGCTAAAGAATTTGGATGCGATGTAGCGCAAGTAGGACTTGCATTTGACGATGTGTACAAAAACCACAAGGAAATCAACCTCTACGACCGCGACCTTTCACACCCTTCAAAATACGGAAGTTACCTTGCCGCACTGACAATTTTTGCAAAAATGTTTGATTTTGATGTACGAAGTGTCGCCTTTGATGCCGGTTTTACAAAAGAAGAAAACGAAATTTTGAAAAATGCCGCATATGCCGCGGCAAACAGAAAGAATATATAATTAAACAAGTAGAAAAGCGCTCAAGGAAATCCTTGAGCGCTTTTTAGATTGACTTATTTTTTACAAAATAGTATAATTGTTGCAGAAGAGGTGATAGAATGCTGATCAGTATAATAGTGCCTGTATATAATGTAGAAAAATACCTGGATGAGTGCATTGCTTCCGCAGTAAACCAGACATATAAAAATATCGAAATAGTTTTAGTTGATGACGGCTCGCCCGATAAATCCGGGTGGATATGCGAAGAGTGGGCAAAAAAAGATGATCGCATAAAAGTTTTTCACAAAGCTAACGGGGGGCTTTCGGACGCGAGAAACTTTGGAATTGAAAAATCAAGCGGTGATATACTCTGCTTTCTGGACAGCGATGACTATATAGCACCAACACTTTGCGAGTCAGTTGCCAAGGCATTTTCTCAAAATGACACCGAAATTGTAGCCTTTGAAATCAACCGTATTTTCGAGGGTAAGGTTTTTGGTACAATTTCAAACAGCTGCAGCGGAATTATCGAAACAAAAAAGGCAGTATCCCTTTTGCTTTCAGACGGTATCCGCAACTATGTATGCTCAAAAGCATTTAAAAAGCATCTTTTTGATGAGATCCGTTTTCCAACCGGACACAATTACGAGGATCTCGGAATTATGCACAAGCTGTTTATGTGCGCTAAAAATGTTTTTTCACTCAATGAAAAACTATATTTCTACAGAAAAAGAAGCACCAGCATACTTGGACAGATGAGCAATAATACTCTGCGTGACCTCTTTATAATGCACCAAAGACGCTACAATGACATAAAAAATGTATATCCCGACCTCGTGGAAAGCTATAATGAAACAGTATGTATGGCGGCACTTGCATTTTATGACCGCTCGCTGTGGAGCAAGGTTGACGAAAATGAACTTGCAAACGCAGTGAATTACCTCGCGCAAAACAAAAAAGACGTATCAAAAACAACAAAAAACAGACGCTTAAAGCTCTATTATGCAAGCCCTGTAATATATAACCTCTACAGAAAATTAAAACATACCGCAAAAATCATCCTGAAAGGCAAATGATGAAATGAAAAGAATAGCAAGATTTGAAAAAGTGTCAAAAGAGCAGTTCCTTGCAGATTGGCTCGACACCTTTGGCGAAGACGGCTCCGGTATTTATGATACCGTTACCATCCCTCGCCGCGCAACAAGCGGAAGCGCAGGCTATGACATCTGCACGCCCATCGCCATTACGCTTGCACCGGGCGAAACGGCAAAAATCCCCACCGGTATCCGCGTTTGGATGGAAGAAGGCTGGGTGTTTAAAATCTATCCTCGCAGCGGACTTGGCTTCAAGTTTCGCCTGCAGCTCAACAACACTGTGGGTATAATCGACAGCGATTACTATAATGCTAAAAACGAAGGTCATATCTTTGTTAAGATCACAAACGACTCAAATGAGAATAAAACCGTATCGCTTGCCGCCGGTGACGGCTTTGCACAGGGTATATTTGTGGAATACGGCATCACTCTCGACGATGACGCATCCGGAGTGCGCGAAGGCGGCTTTGGAAGCACGAGTAAGAAGTAATAATAATATATGCGGGAAAACTTTTTTGTAAAAAAGCTTTTCCCGCACCCTTTCAAAAAACTTTAATAAAAGAGAATTGGTGTAGCCATTTGCTTTTTAAAAAAGTTTTTGCGGGGTGTGGGGGCTTTTTTCAAAAAGCATCCCACTCTAAAAAGGAGATAACATGAAAGTAACAGTATTAAAAAAATATGCAGAACTGATTGCACGAAGCGGTGCGGCAGTTAAAAAGGGCGACGATGTAATCATTGTAGCCGAGCTTGACCAGCCGAAATTTGTAGAATACGTTGTTGATGCATGCTACAAGGCAGGCGCACGCAAGGTAACCGTTGAGTGGACACATCAGCCGCTTGAAAAGCTGCATGTGCGCCACCGCTCACTCACAACACTGTCAAAGGTGGAGGATTGGGAAGTAAAGCGCTTTGAACACTACATCGACACTCTCCCTGCGCGCATCTGGCTTGTCAGTGAAGACCCCGACGGTCTTAACGGCATGAACTTTGCAAAGCACGCAAAAGCAGCACAGGCGCGCTCAAAGATAATCAAGCCGCTCCGCGACAAAATGGAAAACAAATACAAGTGGTGCATCGCGGCAGTACCGGGCAAAAAATGGGCAAAAAAGCTCTTCCCCACTTTAACTCCTGCAGCTGCGGTTGAAAAACTGTGGGAAGCAATTCTCTATGCGTCCCGTGCAGACGGCGAGGACCCGATTGCAGACCGCAGAGCGCACAATCAAAACCTCAAGGCGCGTTGCGACTATCTCAACTCGCTTGGCATTGAGTCGCTGCACTACTCATCCAAAAACGGCACCGACTTTACCGTTGGCATGATTCCGGAGGGCATGTTCTGCGGCGGATGCGAGGATACGCAGGGCAAGGGCGAAACCTTTGAGGCAAACATCCCATCCGAAGAAGTGTTTGTTTCGCCAATGCGCGGTAAGGCAGAGGGCATTGTCTACTCCACAAAGCCGCTTTCCTACAACGGTCAGCTTATCGAAAACTTTTCTATCCGCTTTGAGGGCGGCAAAGCTGTAGAGGTCAAAGCCGAAAAGAACGAGGACCTGCTCCGCACCATGATCGAGATGGACGAGGGCGCATCCTACCTCGGCGAGGTTGCTCTTGTACCGTACTCCTCGCCGATAAACAAGCTCGGTTTCCTCTTCTACAACACGCTTTTTGACGAAAACGCATCCTGCCACCTTGCGCTCGGCGCAGGCTATACAAACACCTTGCGCGACTATGATAAATACACAAAGGAAGAGCACAAGGCGATGGGCGTAAATGACTCAATAATCCACGAGGACTTTATGATCGGCTCGGAGGATCTCTTGATCGTTGCAACCACACGCGACGGCAAAAAAGTTGAAATCTTCAAAGACGGCGAATGGGCATTTTGACATCATTATTACCAAACAGGCATCAAGCTTGCGGCTTGATGCTTGTTTTTTACCCCAAAATGCAACAAGTTGTGAATTTTCTTGCAAAAATATTGCATTTTTAATGAAAAAATGGGCAATATGGGTTGACAAAATGAATTTCTAATGATATTATAAGTCATACGCTTATAGAAAATAGGCACGAAAGGAAATTTTTATCATGAAAAACATTGTTAAGATTCTTGCAGTTATGCTCGTAGCTGTTATGGCTCTCGGATGCCTCGCATCCTGTGGTGCAGACAAGGGCGGCGATAAAGTTTACAAAATCGCATCCGACAACGCATTTGCTCCCTTTGAATACCTCGATGCAGAGACCAACACCTATGTAGGCGTTGACATGGACATCATGGCTGCTATCGCAGAAGATCAGGGCTTTAAGTATGAAATGGCTAACGTTGGCTTTGACGCAGCTCTCGGTCAGGTTCAGGCAGGTCAGGCAGACGGCGTTATCGCTGGTATGACCATTAAGCCCGAGCGCGAAGAGATCTTCGACTTCTCCGTTGGTTACTTTGAAGACGGTCAGATCATGGTTGTTGCTGCTGACAGCGACATCGCTTCTATGGAAGACCTCGCAGGCAAGGTAGTTGCTACCAAGGCTGGTACCATGGGTCTTGAATTTGCTGAAGCAAACAAGGAAAAGTACGGCTACACCACCACCATGTTTGAAGGTTCTGTAGAAATGTATCAGGCAGTTGCTCAGGGCTCTTGCGTAGCTTGCTTCGAGGACCGTGCAGTTATCGGTACTGCAATTGCAAAGGGCGAAGTTGACCTCAAGACCGTTGGCGAAGTTATCAACCCCGCTCCTTACGGCTTTGCAGTTAACAAGGGTCAGAACCCCGAACTCATTGAGATGTTCAACAAGGGTCTCGAAAACATCAAGGCAAACGGCAAGTACGACGAAATTCTTGCTAAGTACGGCATGTAATTAACTGCCCCTTAAAATTTTTGCTATCGGTTAGCATGGTGCCGCGAAAGCGGCATCATGCTAAATTTTACTGTTTGGATTAGAAGAGTGGAAATATGAATTTGGATTTTACAAGAGTACTTAAAGATACTCTGCCGCTTTTGTTTGAAGGTACAAAGACTACCATCTCAATTGCGCTCATCTCAATATTTGCCGGTCTTTTGGTGGGATTTGTGTCCTGCCTTATGGGCATATCTAAAAATCCGGTATTGCGTGCTATTTCCAAGGCATATGTATGGATCATCCGCGGAACTCCTATGATTGTTCAGGCGTTTTTCGTGTTTTACGCAATTCCGCAATTTTTCCCCGGCATCATTCCCTCCCCGTATGTATCGGGTATTGTAACTCTTACACTTAATGCAGGTGCTTACCTCTCCGAAATCATCCGCGGCGGTATTCAAGCCGTTCCCGTAGGACAGACAGAGGCGGCACGCTCGCTCGGTCTTTCGTCTTTCAAGACCATGATAAAGGTTGTTTTACCGCAGGCTTTCAAGATTGCTATCCCCTCAATGGTAAACCAGTTTATCATCACAGTTAAAGATACATCCATTCTCTCCGTAATCAGCCTTAATGAAATCGTTAATAATGCAAAGAAGGGTATCGGTATGAACTACCGCTTCTTTGAAACATATATTGTTGTTGCAATTTTCTATCTTGTTATCATTTCTGCGCTTATGGTGCTTTCCAACTACATTGAAAAGAGGTTGAACAATGAGCGAAAAGGTTAGAGTAATAGATCTTGAAAAGCATTTTGGCAACCTCGTTGTTCTCGACGGCATCAATGTCACCATAAAAGAGGGCGAGGTTGTGTGCGTTATCGGTCCTTCCGGTAGCGGTAAATCCACATTCCTTCGTTGCATCAACCGCCTTGAAGAAGCAACCGGCGGTCAGATTTACGTTGACGAATTGGAGATAACCCACAAAAAAGTGGACCTCAACAAGGCACGTGAGGAAATCGGCATGGTTTTCCAGCAGTTCAATCTGTTTGCAAACTATACCGTACTTCAGAATATCATGCTTGCGCCCGTTGAGCTTAAGCGAATGACAAAGGTACAAGCAAAAGAAAAGGCAATGGAGCTTCTTGAGCGCGTTGGTCTTGCCGACAAGGCAAACAACTACCCAAGTCAGCTTTCCGGCGGTCAGCAGCAGCGTGTTGCAATTGCGCGTGCGCTTGCGATGAACCCCGACCTCATGCTCTTTGACGAGCCTACAAGTGCCCTTGACCCGGA
>SVRG01000089.1 GCA_015064965.1 Oscillospiraceae bacterium | reverse complement strand
AATTCTTCGAGCGGCGGAAAACGCCCTTGAATATGATTTGCCCATTCTTGGAATTAATCTTGGCAGGCTCGGATATATGGCAGAGCTTGAAAAAGATGAACTTGAGCTGATAGATAATATTTTTTCCGAAAAATATGGCATTGAAAAAAGAATGACGCTTTCTGTCAGCGTTGATAAAAAGGGAGAAATCAGGCATATTGGTGACGTCCTTAACGATGTTGTAATCGGCAGAGGAAAGTATGCACATTGTATTGATATTGACCTTTTAGCTGATGCAAAACCTGTTCGCACAATCAGAAGTGACGGTTTGATTTTTGCAACCCCCACGGGCTCCACAGCTTATTCGATGGCGGCAGGCGGAAGCGTGCTTGACCCAACGCTTGAGTGCATTTGCGCAACTCCGATAGTTCCGATTTCGCGCTATGCATGTCCGCTTGTTTTTTCCGGCAACAGTGTACTTCAAGCCGTACACAGTGACGACAGAGCGGATGAGTGGAGTTTGATTCTTGATGGCGAAGAAAAATGTACAATGCATTGCGGTGAAAAACTCATTATCAAAAAGTCGGAAAAGTATGTTAAAATGCTTACCCTTAAAGACGAGGGATTCTTTGAAACACTCAACAATAAGATTTCTAAATATGAATTGAAAAAATAGAAAAGAGGATGTACCGTGAAGAGTAAAAGACAGGATAAAATACTAGAGCTTATTACCGAATTTGAAATTGAAACTCAAGAGGAGCTTATTTTCTATTTAAACAAATACGGTTTTGAAACAACTCAGGCAACGATTTCACGCGATATTCGCGAGTTAAAGCTTACCAAGATTATCGGCAGTACCGGAAACTACTGTTACGCAACCCATGATAAGGTGGCGCAAAACAGTCCGGCACCAAAGTTTACAGGTGTTTTGGTGGACTCCATCATCAAGGTATCGTATGCAAATAATATTATTGTGTTAAAGACATTTCCCGGACTTGCAAATGCAATAGGTTCCGGTATCGACGCGATTCATTCCCCTGAGATACTTGGTTGTGTTGCAGGTGATGACACTGTAATCATTGTATTAACAAGCGAGGACGCTGCAAAGAGTATTTCTGAAAAACTAAAGCAAATGATGCGTTCAGTATAAAACAAAGGAGGCGCACGAATGATTTATTCGCTGCATATTGAAAATATAGCGGTTATAAAATGCGTGGATATAGATTTCGGTGCAGGCTTCACAGCCCTTACCGGCGAAACCGGCGCGGGAAAGTCGATTTTGATTGACAGCATAAACTTTTTGCTTGGTGCAAGGACATCAAAGGACATTATCAGAAGCGGAGAAGATAAAGCGACTGTAAGCGCAATGTTTGGAGGCTTTTCAAAGGCCGATACAAAAGCGCTTGCTGATAATGATGTTTTTCCTGATGAAGACGGGAATTTGTTAATTAGTCGTATTATGAGTGCCGACGGAAGAACTCAAAGCAAAATTAATTCCAAGGCGGTCAATACTTCTGCGGTTCGCGCGATTGCGCCGATGCTTGTTAATATTCATGGGCAAAACGATAGTTTAAGGCTTCTTGAAGATGAAAACCATATAGTATTTCTTGATGCTTATGCCGAGAATACAGTAGTGTATTCCGAGTATTTGCAAAGATACGAGGAGATGCGAAAAGCTCAAAAGACTTTGGCAGAGCTTAGATTGAAAAACGATGAAAAGTCTAAAAAGGAAGCTGAATTAAAGAGTATTGTCAAACTTCTTGAGAGCGCAAAGATAAAAATTGGCGAAGAGGATGCATTAATTGCAGAAAAGAAGATTGTAGCTAATGCTGAAAAAATTTCAAAGCAAACTTCTTTTGTTTACAGAGCTTTAAAGGGATCTGAAAAGGCAAATGCTTCATATATTCTCGATCGTTGTGCATCAGCGCTTTTGCAGATTGCGGACAGTGTTCCAAGTGCGGCTACGCTTGTTGCTAAACTCAACGACATGAAGTATGAAGTTGAGGATATTGCCGATACGGTCTACGATTTTGCAGCTGAAATCGGTGATGATCCAACTGCTAAGCTTGATAAAATTGAGAGCAGGCTTAACACCATTGCAAAGCTTAAAAAACATTTTCTTGCCGATGAGGCAGGCCTTGTTGAATTACTGGCAAAGACAAAGAAAGAATTGTCCGAACTTTTAGATATGGACAGTGTTTTGGAACGTGCAATGGGTGAATGCGCCGGAGCAGAGGATAATGCTCGCGATGCGGCCGCAAGACTTACCGAAAGCCGAGTTGTAGCGGCTAAAAAGCTTATACCGCTTGTATCTGCAGAACTTGAGTTTTTGGATATGGAAAAAGTTGTGTTTGATATTTCCGTAACAGAGAGCGGCACGCTTTCTCCGAGCGGAGCGGATAAGGTGGTATTTCTAATTTCCGCCAATCGAGGAGAAGAACCCCGACCTATTTCAAAAATTGCATCTGGCGGTGAACTTGCAAGAATAATGCTTGCGGTGAAAACCGTTTTTGCGGATGCTTTTGGTGTTCACACTGTTATATATGATGAGGTTGACACAGGTGTTTCGGGCAAGACTGCGCGGAAAATCGGAATTAAGCTTAAAGAGAGCGCTAAAGCAACGCAAACAATCTGTGTTACACATTCTGCGCAGATTGCTTCGCTTGCAAATGCGCACATGCTAATTAAAAAGAATGCGGTTGGCGAGCGCACAGAAACTACTGTTACAGAGATTGACGGTAACGACCGCGTTTATGAAATCGCAAGAATCCTTGGCGGCGTAACAGTAAGCGAAAATATGCTTGTTTCCGCAAAGGAACTGATTGATGAAGGTAAAAATATTTAAAAATATACATAAAATATAGGAGAAACAGCAATGACACTTTTTGAAGAACTTAAAGCCAGAGGACTTTTGGCACAGCTTACCGATGAGGATGAAATCAGAGATATGATTAACGCCGGAAAGGCGACATTTTATATTGGTTTTGACTGCACTGCTGACAGCCTTACCGCAGGGCATTTTATGGCACTTACACTTATGAAGCGCCTTCAGATGGCAGGTAACCGTCCTTTTGCACTTATTGGCGGCGGCACAACAATGATTGGTGACCCTTCCGGCAGAACCGATATGAGAAAGATGCTCACCAAAGAGGATATTGACCACAATGCAGAATGCTTTAAAAAGCAGATGGAGAGATTTATTGAGTTTGGTCCTGATAAAGCACAGATGGTAAACAATGCTGACTGGCTTTTAGATCTCAACTATGTTGAACTTCTCCGAGAGGTTGGTGCATGCTTCTCAGTAAACAATATGCTTCGCGCAGAATGCTACAAGCAACGCATGGAAAAGGGACTTTCTTTCCTTGAATTCAACTATATGATTATGCAGAGCTATGACTTCTATCATTTGTTCAAGGAATATGGCTGTAATATGCAGTTTGGAGGCAATGACCAGTGGTCAAATATGCTTGGCGGTACCGAGCTTATCAGAAAGAAGCTGGGTAAGGATGCACACTGTATGACAATTACACTTCTCACAGACTCTCACGGTAATAAGATGGGTAAAACTGCAGGTAATGCGGTTTGGCTTGACCCCAATAAAACCAGCCCATTTGATTTCTTCCAGTACTGGAGAAATGTTGATGATGCCGATGTTATCAAGTGCATGAAGATGCTCACATTCATGCCTCTTGAAGAGATTGCAGAGTATGAAAAACTTGAGGGAAGCGACCTTAACCGTGCAAAGGAAAAGCTTGGATACGAGCTTACCGAGCTTGTTCACGGCAAGGAAGAGGCAGAAAAAGCACTTGCTGCTGCCAAAGCAGTCTTTGCAAACGGCGGCGTATCTGCAAACATGCCTTCCACTACTCTTACCGATGAAAACTTTACAGACGGCAAAATTACAGTAATTGATATGCTTGTTGTATCCGGTCTTGCTCCTTCAAAGGGTGAAGCTCGCAGACTTATTCAGCAGGGCGGTGTAATTGCTGCCGATGAAAAGGTAGAGGCTTTTGATAAGACTTTTGATAAAGAAGCATTTGCCGGTGAAGGAATGGTTGTTAAAAAGGGTAAAAAGACCTTCCATCGCTTTACAATTTAATTAAGGGACGAGATTTATGTCTTTACAAATTTTTGAAAACGCGTTAAATGAGTATTCGGCAGAAAAAGAAAAAAGAAAGTTCTTTATTCGCGCTGATTACCCGATGAAGCGTGTGACTTCTTTTCGCATAGGAGGCAACGCCGACCTTGCTGTTTATCCTGCTGATACAGAAGCTTTTATATTCGGTATCAACGCTGCAAGAAACCTTGGTGTTCCGTACATTGTAATTGGCAATGGCAGTAACACACTTGCGTCAGATAAAGGATTCCGCGGGTGCGTGTTTGTCACAACTGATATGCGTAAAGTAACTATTGATGGCGAGTATCTTACGGCTGGATGCGGTTGCCTGCTTGGAAGCGTAGGAACAAACGCAAGTACTTCCGGTCTTAGCGGCGCAGAATTTGCCAACGGCATTCCCGGTACAGTGGGCGGCGCTGTATATATGAACGCGGGTGCGTACGGCGGCCAGATGTCCGATATTATTCAATCTACTGAATGTTACGATATAGATAGCGGTGAGGTATTAACTCTTGATAATACCGCACAGAATTTTGGTTATCGTCATAGTATTTTTATGGAAAAAAATTATATCGTTCTTTCCGCTACTTTTAAACTCACAAGGGGAAATCCTGATGAGATAAAAGCAAAAATGAATGAGTATCTTAGGGCGCGCCGTGACAAGCAGCCTCTTGAATTTCCCAGTGCAGGTAGCGTCTTTAAGCGTCCTGAAGGGCATTTCGCCGGAAAACTTATCGAAGATGCCGGACTAAAGGGCACAAGTGTTGGCGGTGCTATGGTTTCACCTAAACACGCTGGCTTTATTGTAAATACAGGCGATGCTACAGCATCGGATGTGTTTGCGCTTATTGAAATTATAAAAGAGAAGGTTTATTCCATGTTCGGCGTTATGCTTGAATGTGAAATCCGTTTTGTCGGAGAAAAGTAATGTCGTTTTCTTTAGAAGCAAGGATAGAAGCGGCGGCGTTTCCCATGAAAAAACAATGCTGCCGCCGCGCATTTATACAAGGAATTTTGCTTTTTGGAGCTGAGTTTTGTGATAATGAAATTTCGCTTTACGTTGATAGCGAAGCAATTGCAGAGATTTGCTCCCACTATATAAAAGAGCAGTTTGGCAGAGAGGTTTTTCCTGAGAAGATCGGTAATAAAGGCGTATTATTGCTACAGTTTGTGTCAAAAAGCGCGGCGGAATTTCTAAAGAATTCTATTAGCGCGATTGATAGTGTTAAACTGATAAAGTGCGGTGAATGTGCCGCCGCATTTATAAGAGGCGCTTTTGTTGGCGGCGGAACAGTTAGCGAACCTTTAAAAAAGGACTATCATTTGGAATTAAAAAGCCGGATAAAAACTGAGTATTTGGATATTTTGGAAGTATTTGAGGATTCGGGATTTGAGTTTAAAGTTTCAGCAAGACTGGGAAAGAGCAGTGTTTACACAAAGAATAGCGGAACGGTAGGAGATTTTTTGTTTTTTATTGGAGCAAATAATCAGGCATTTGCTTTTATGAATGCTAAAATTGCTCATGAGATAAAAAATGACATTAATCGCCGCACAAACTGCGAAACAAGTAACATTGCACGCTCGACCTCTGCCGCGGCAAAACATCTCGCAGCGATTAAGTTTTTGAGCGAGAGGGGCAGACTTTCTGAGCTTGGTCCCGAACTTGAATACACCGCTACGATGCGTTTGAAATACCCCGAAATGTCGCTTGTTCAACTGGGGCAAGCAATGACACCAGCAGTTAGCAAATCCGGACTATATCACAGACTTGAAAAAATCTGTTCATATTCGGATAATTTAAAATTTAAGGAAGAATAGAGAAAGGAGCGTTGGCAATGGACTTTGTACATTTGCATTTGCATAGTGAATATAGTTTACTTGATGGTGCATGTCGCATTGCCGACATTCCAAAGATTGCTAAAGCCGCAGGGCATAATGCTGTTGCAATTACCGATCACGGTGTTTTATACGGCGCTGTTGCTTTTTACAAAGCTTGCAAGGCTGAGGGCGTAAAGCCGATTATCGGATGCGAGGTTTATGTTGCCGAGCGGACCAGATTTGATAAAGATGGCAGGCGCGATTTGTCAGGCAACCACCTTGTTCTGCTTTGCAAAAACAAAACAGGATATGAAAATCTTTGTAAAATGGTGTCAAAATCTTTTACAGAAGGTTTTTATCAAAAACCCCGTGTTGATATTGAGCTTTTAAAGACATATTCAGAGGGGCTTGTTGCACTTTCTGCGTGTCTTGCAGGTTATATTCCACGTGCTATTACAAGCGGCGACTATGCCGGAGCAAGGGAACACGCGAAAATGCTTTCCGAGATATTCGGCGACGGCAATTTTTATCTGGAATTGCAAAACCACAGCATACCTGAACAAAAGGAAGTAAATGCCGAACTTGTTAATATTGCTCGCGAGTTGAAACTTCCTCTTGTAGCTACTAACGATGTGCATTATTTAAGAAAACTTGACAGTGAATATCAAGCGGTTATGATGTGCATACAGACAAGCAGTACACTTGCAGACGGTAAACCGATTGGTTTTGAAACTGATGAGTTTTACTATAAAAACACATCGGAAATGGAAAAACTATTCTCAGATATTCCCGAAGCATTGGAAAATACAGTCAAAATTGCAGAAATGTGCAATTTTGAGTTTTCTTTCGGCAATTTGTATTTGCCAAAGATTTCATCAATAGAAAATAAAAATCCCTCAGAGCTTTTGCGCGAATTTACATTCAAAGGTCTTGAGGAAAAAAGTAAAAAAGGATATATCACTTTTGAGGAATACTCGAAAGAGGACTATATTAAGCGTGCAGAATATGAGTTATCGGTTATTGATAAGATGGGATTTACCGATTATATTCTTATTGTGCGCGACTATGTTGCTTACGCAAAAGAGCATGGAATTGCCGTTGGCCCCGGTAGAGGTTCCGGCGCCGGAAGCCTTGTTAACTATCTTATAGGTATCACCGACGTTGACTCGTTGAAGTTTGACTTGCTATTTGAGCGCTTTTTGAATCCGGAAAGAGTAAGCATGCCGGATATTGACGTAGACTTTTGTGATGAGCACCGCGATTCGGTGATAAAATATGTGTCCGAAAGATACGGAGCCGATCATGTTGCACAAATTGTAACATTTGGTACAATGGCAGCGCGCGCGGCTATACGAGATGTTGGACGAGCGCTCGGAATGAGTTATTCCGAGGTGGACAAGGTAGCAAATCTGGTGCCGAGGGAAATGGGCGTAACTCTTGCAAGCGCAATGCGCCGCAAGGAATTAAAAGAACTTTATGAAAGTG
>SVRG01000006.1 GCA_015064965.1 Oscillospiraceae bacterium | reverse complement strand
CATACCCGCACTTCTTGCACCGCTTAAGTATGCATAGAAATAGCCGCATTTTTCAGCCTCATAGAAAATCCAGTTTTTATCGTATTCGCCGGACTCATTCCACCAGGCGTTTGTCGCAAATCCAAAATTGCCTGCAGTTGCACCTTCAGCAATCTTTACTTTTGCGGAAATTGTTACATTATTTGTATAATCAATATCGTGAGCAAGCAGGATTCCCTTACCCTCGGTGAGATGAAGTGCACCGAAATCTTCTCCGTCCTCGGAAACCTTTTCCCAAGTACCGTAATGGCTGTAGAAGGTATTTCCGTTTGCATCAAAAGCATATTCAAGACCTGCATATCCCGAAGGGGCATCGTATTTTTCATTTGCCTTTTTTACCGCATCAAACTTTTCAGCGGTAAAGAGTCCCTTTGCGATAAGTCCCTCGGCAACCGTAGCTCCGCTTTTAGGAGTTGCGGTGAGCGCATTGTAGCAGATGACAAATGCATCCCCGCGCTTGAAATTCTTGTTTGGAGCAACCGAGCGGATAAGTCCCACTTCATTTGCAAGCTCATAAGGGTTGTTCCACGCAAAATCACCCTCGGAATCCTTGTATCCGAGCACACGGAGAATAGCTGTGAGAAAGGCATAGTCGCTCATCGGGCTATCGCCGTCAAACTTTGTGGCACTCACGCCTTGAGTGATACCGTTTGCATAAGCATAGCTTATGTATGGCACTGCCCACTGTGCAAGGTCGGTAAAAGGATGAGAATTGGTTTTAGTAGTTGCATCCTTTTCTGCACCGAGAAATCTTACGACCTGAGTTATAGACTGGGCTCTCGTAAGGCTGTTATCGAGTGCAAAATTCACACTTCCGTCAGCATTTGTTCCGACGCCCTGCAAAAGACCAAGCTCATGCAACGCATCTGCCGCTGATGCTTCATCAATACCATTTGCAGCCGCCGAAGCAGAAACACCGCACACTGCCATAGAAAGAACCAGAATAATTGCTAAAGCGAATTTTATTACTTTCTTCATAAACTTCCTCCGTAAAGGTTCATTTGCTTAAGTATACCTCAAAAACATGCATTGTGGCAATAACAATGCGTTCAATGTATTTACAAATCGTTCAATAATATTTTAAAAAACGGATTTTACATTGTGTTTGAACGATTGGTATATCCATTAAACGATTTATCATTGCAAAACCCCGGTTGCAAATATATATTTAGAATGTAAAACACTAATTGCAAATTTAAAAAAGCAAGGAGAAAAGACTATGAAAAAGAAAACCTCGCGATTTCTTATTATCACATGCCTGTTGCTTATGCTCTGTGCACTTACTGTCAGTGCAGCAGAAGTCAGCATGATAGGCACCCCCGATGAACTGCTTGCGCTTATGAACGATAGTGCAATGTGGAACGGTAGCTACAAGCTCACAGACGACATTGATCTCTCTGAGTATGACTACGAGGCAGACGGTGCACTTGCCCAAAAATCCATCGGTGATGCCACTGTGGCATTTACCGGTAATTTTGACGGCGACGGACACACAATTTCCGGCATTGATATTTCGTCAACTGCTATCGGCGGCGGTCTTTTTGGTATTGTTTCGGATAACGGAGATACTACCGTTATTAAAAACCTTACCATAAAAGGCTCTGTTACTTCAACTGCAAATTTTGCAGGCGGCCTTATCGGAATCATCTGCGGCGACACAGAACTTGACGGTATCACCTCCGACCTCACAACATTTACCCCCATCAGCCGTGCAGGCGGTATTGTAGGCGGTATTGTCAACAACAATTTTGCTACGATTTCTGCAGTTGCTAATTCCGCTGCTTATAATGTTACTATTAAAAATTGCACCAACAAGACAAGCTTCTCTGCTTCCCTTACCTCTGAGGCTCGTGCCGCTGGCATTATAGGTTCTATTTCTGCCGCTTCCGCCGGCAGAGGTGCAAACAACTTTTATTTCGAAAACTGCGTAAACTATGGCGATATCAAAGGCTATAGCGTAGTCGCAGGCATCGTTGCCAACTGGGATACAGGTGCTGTTGCAGGCTGTACCAATAAAATAACAAATTGTAAGAACTACGGCAATATCGAAGTCACTGCTAAAACTGCTGCAAACAACAATAGCGGCGGTATCATCGGCTTTGCAGGATTACAGCTTTCCACCGTAGACGGCAGTGCTATCGAAGTTAAAAACTGCTATAACGAAGGAACCATAACCACCGACAACCGCTCGGGAGGTATCGTAGGATATGCAAACGGCGGCTCAGCTTCTGAAATGCTGATTATTGACGGCTGCTATAACGCAGGTACTATACAAGCCACAGGCTTATACAATGCCGGAATTTTAGGCGTAGCACGAGCAACCGTTAAAAACTGCTATAATTCTGGCAATATCAGCGGCTCTACCTTTATAGGAGGTATCGCCGGTTTCGTTTCAGGCACTTTCAATATTTTCAATTACAATTACACCGATGCTACCGTAACCGCTACCGGCACTACCTCAATCGGCAATGCATTTGGCGGTTACGCAAGCAACAGCTCATCTACTTCCGCCGCCAACTACTATAGCGGTACAGATAACGGCGATATAATTGCAACACATATTTCAGACCTTGCCAATACCGAAGAATATTCGGATCTCAACACCGAAGGTGTATGGTTGCTTACTGCGTTTGGTCCGGAACTTGAGTTCTTCCATGAACATACCGATGCAGACGAAAACAACGTATGTGACATCTGCCAAGGTGAAGTGCGCTGCCTCCACAACGAAACTACTCAAACCACCCAAACTGCTTCTACCTGTGCGCAGAAAGGTTCTGCCATTGTAGTTTGCAATGCTTGCGGCGAAACCGTCAATACCGTTGAGTTACCCATCGACGAGACTGCACATACTTCCGAAAGCATAAAAATAGTTTATACTGCAGAAACTCAAAGCATAACATACGCATACGAGTGCTGCGGCAAAGTAATATTTGAAGACAGCACCGCAGGCGGTGATGTTTATGTAAAGGCAGACGGAATCACTATAGATTTGAACACCGCATTTGAGAGCGGTATCGGCATTACGGAGGAAAAGCCTTTTGCAGATTTTGAAACCGCAATGAAATATGCAGCAGCTTCTGTTGTGGCAAACAACAATGTAACTGTACACATACTCGATACCGCCGAGGTTCCCGGCGGTTACAGAACACCTGAATTTACCGGTATGATTACTATTACCGGCGGTAAGCTTGAATTCAATACCGCTTCTCGTCGCTTCTTTGCTAACGGCGGAATAACATTTAAAGACATAACAATCTGCTCAAATACGGATACCGACAGAATAATGTTCTTCGCACAAAATAACGAGATGGTATTTGACGAGGGCGTTGTTATGGGCAACGATACTACATTAACAACAGCAACCGGGTTCCCGAGTGTCAATAGTGCCAAAGTATATGTTTACGGCGGCTATGAAGGAAAGAGCGGCGAGATAAATGCAGACCTCACTATCCGTTCAGGAGACTTTTGGTTTGTCGGTGGCTGGAATGCCGCAAACGTTTCATGCACCAACAGTGGCGAAAGCAAGATTACTATTGGTAAAACCAATGCAGACGATTATCTCTATATAGATACTCTTGTTGCCTTCTCAACAGGACCTCAGCAGCTTACCGAGGCATCAAAAACAACTGTTATCTTTGACGGAAAAGCAGACATGCGCATCTTCTGCTACGGAAATCTGAATAATGTTACAGATGCTAACTACACAGGCATGCTGTTTGAAACAGATGTTGTTCTCAAAGGCGATATCAATGAAACCGCAAGTGAAACAGTTGGTGTTGTAAACCTTGAATCCAATGCCACAACTACCAATACAAAGCTTAATGTTTTCACAGACCGTAGAGTTGACACTGCAATTTCAGATTCTTACATTTTCCTCGGCGGCGATGTAAGCGGTAACATTACCGCTGACGCTACTATCGCTGCAAGAGGTACCGATGTAAACGGATACAGTTACATCAATTACTGTCAGAAGTACTTCGGTCACACTTCCCTTGAAGAGGTCTGTGAAATCTGTGGCGGCATTTACGGCGATGTAAACGGTGATACACTCGTCACCATCTCAGATGTTCTTTTAACACTAACCGCAGCGGTAAATGAAAATTATATAGACCTTGCTGATGTTGATGCTGATGGTAAAATTACACTTATTGACGTGATGAGAGTTTTAGGGAGATCGGTAAAGTAATCTTCGATTGAATAATTGAAAAGTATTTAAAAGATATTCAAAATGCAACGCTCCTCTCCGTAGCGTTGCATTGTATCAAATATCGTAGTTTATTCCATATCTGATACCGCAGTTGATACAATTACGTCAACTGCGGTATCGTTATTTTATAGAACAAAAAACTCCTATGATAGTTTCTACTCTACCATAGGAGTTTTTATCATTTCACGGTATTCAACTCATATTCGAAAGCGTGAAAAAGAGATGTTTTACTGTGCAATCCGTTTCATTGCACGCAAAACGTCAATAAGATCTATTTTTTTGTCACCGCTTATATCTCCGTTTTCGATATACTCGTCATTGCAAACCGCACGAATAAGCATCAACACATCCATAATCGTTATCTGCCCATCAGAATTAACGTCACCCAAAATATCAGCAGTGATAGGTGTTACTGTCAAATTCTTAAATGAAGCAGCAGTGGTATAGATTCGCATGCCGAACTGACCGTATAAATATGCGCTGTCAGTAGCAGTGAAATAATCTGTACCGTCAACATTTACAGTAACAGTATCACCGTTTACAGTAACTTTAAGATGATACCATTTATTGCCGAGCGGCGAGAAAGTTGAGCCGGGCAGAGTTTTTATGCTTCTGAAGCCGTAATGAATATCGCCAAACTCGATTCCGTTGCCGTTAAGTGCAGTGGTACGGTCCTCGTAAGTATTGATACCGAGAACATAGCCGCGATAATTATCTACGCCTGCGGTGAAGTCAGTACCGCGGAACATAAAGCCTGCATTGGATTTACTTGCACGGATGGTCATCTTCATGTCCATCTCCATAACATAGTTATCCCATGTCGCATAACCGTCCCAAACCTTATCTCCGTTAGGTCCCTTTGGAACCTGCTTAATTGTAAGGATATTATTTGCAACACTTACAATATCAGCAGCTTTACTCCATCCGGACAAAGTGCCATCGCTGAAGTTTTCTATATAGACAAACTTATCGGTAATATCCACATTATCAAACGATGCCGTGCCCGAAATGGTAACAAGACCTGCCATGCCTGACATATAATCATTATCGTTTATGGCAAGCACAGCCTCGGAAGAATTATTGACATAAACTCTGATACCGTTATTTACTGCTGTAGCACATATATTGTAAGTCCCGCTATCAACTGCCATATCTGTCTCGGCAATGATAGTATCAATACCCGCTACCACTTTTCTTATCTGTATCTTGTCATTTGCGGCATCAAGTGTTACGTAATAACCGTACAACTTGCCACCAAGTGTCACACCTCGGAGTATAAGTCCTGCAACAACATCATTAGAAACAGTGACGTCTGTGCGCATACCAAGGTCTGTCCAGCCAACGTTACCTACAAGTATATCACCGCTTCCGACAAGTGCGCTGTCGGTTATTTCATATTCACCCAAAACCGTCCACTCTGAGAGTTTGCCGTTTGCGAAATCGGTTTTATAGCGAGGAGCTGTAGAAATAACCGTGTTGTCATAGCTACCGCTTGCGTTGCATGCATAAAGTGCCACAGCACCGCTTGGGTAGGTGGTGTCATATACATCCATGCGTGCTTTAAGTTCATTGTTTAAATAAACCCGGATACGTGAACCTACCGCAACAACTTTAAGTCGGTTTGTTTTATTGTAGGTGATATCAGTTACCGTCTTCTCTGAAAGTATATTTCCGTCACATTCAATACGGATGTTTCCGTTGCTTACAGTAATATAATAGCCATCGCGTATAACTACACCGATATCTTCGCCGCTATCGAGAGTTATGTCGGTTTCAACAATGATATCCTCACTTATAACATTGGCTACCGTTGCCTTTGCACTTTCCTCGGCAGTCACGCTGAGTTTACCGTCTGTCTGTATCCAACTTCCGCCTGAAATTTGATAACGGCTATCAAATGTGTCATCATTATAGTGGTCGGCAAACTGTACATCACTTTGTGCAATTTTATCTGCTTTCGCAACTACATAGGTTTCAGGTGCTATAACAAGTTCCGAACCTGTTGTTGATACTTCGGTGGATATGTAAGGCGTATAGTTGTACAGGTCAATAACAGGCACGGGATCATCATCTACATACGCCTGATAGTGTTCGTCAAATACACGCACAGTTACCGTGTGAGTTCCCTCTCCCACATTTGCGGTTTTTGTACCGAGAGAAAGAGTGTTGCCGCATAGTTTTGCCACCATGGCACCACCGCGCAAGGATATTACCTCTTCGTCGGAAAGAATTGCCGTAACTGTATAGTTACCGTTTTCGGGTGTTGCATTACCGTAAATATCCACAGGATTAAGAATAACTGTGGGGTCAACTGCATATCTGCCCGTGGTATCGCCGTAGAGGCGAAGACCGTTTTTGTTTTCAGCATCTCTTTCGACCGAATATGTAACGGTTATCTTTCCGTCAGCTTCAATAGCCGAGCGAACATCATCTATTTTGTCGGACGGAATGTTGATGTTCAAAAGATATCCGAAATCGCCTGCGGACGAGCCGCTGTTATATGCGCTGCTAAGTGTGAGAGTGCCACGGATATCACGGGGATTATCGGGGATATAAACAGTATCTATCTCGATGCCGTTAACGTAAACGGTCATGTCCGATGGGCGCTCGCTTCCCACAGTAGTCTGTGCATATGCAGAGTTTGTGATACCGTTTGTAACGCTTGAACCTTTCACGGAAGAAATCTCAGCAATAACACGAAGTGCGTTAAGGTTGCCAAGGTCATAGCCTTTTGGAATATCATATTCTACAGAAATACTACCATCGTTTGTGAACTGCTGCTCCGCGTCCTTTTTGCGAAGAGCAACCGAATTCTCGTCGATATAGTCAACTGCCGCAGTAACCGGTGCGGTAACCACAACATTGACAAAGTTATTT
Organism: Oscillospiraceae bacterium; assembly: GCA_015064965.1. Classification (GTDB taxonomy): domain Bacteria; phylum Bacillota; class Clostridia; order Oscillospirales; family CAG-272; genus UMGS902. The sequence goes on along the minus strand of SVRG01000006.1, from coordinate 37,718 downwards.
GCTACCTTTACGCCGTTCTCCTCAATCCACACGGTGAGAGTGCCGACACAAGTCTGATTCGGAACATTAAATGTGATATTGTATCTTTCCGAGGTGTATGCGGCATATGTTATTCCGGTTTCGCCGCAAATACCGGTTGTAATGTTGTTTCCGTACACATCGGTAGCGTCAAAACGCCATTTCAATACCGCATTTTCAAACATATCTCCCGACCAGTTGAGCGCAACCGCATCGGCAGAAAATACCGCACCTGCGGTAAGTTCTCTTGCAGGTTCTGCATCTATTCCGACGTAGTTTGGCTGGTTAAGATCTACCATGGACATATCGCCGCCGTAAGCAATTTCACTGTACGGGAACAGTTTTGTTCTACGGTCATATGTCATAATGCCGTTACGCTCATACTCGATATCATACGGTTCTGTATAGACATAACCGTTCATCTTTTGATACATACGCATAATATCGGTCTGGTACTTAAAGCAAAGCGATACGTCAAAGTCGCCCTCGTACGCACCTACTCCTCCGAATTCCGAGTTTAAGAGAGGTTCGCCCTCTTGGGGAAATCCGTTATAGAAGTTATCGCCCGAGCCTGCATACGCGCCGTCAACAAACTCCTTGACCATATTGTACGCCGCCTGATATGAGTTTGGATACATATGGAATGTGTTAACATCTGTAGGCTGAATATGGTCCTCATGGCAAGCCGACATATCCTCTATAAGAAGCCCCGGGTTATACGCTGCAACTTTGTGGTAAAGATACTGCATCCACTCATGCGTAGTCATGCCGTCATCGCCCGATTTCGCACCGGTGTGACTGATACCCCATGTTTCGTTAAACAGAATCATCATTATCACTGACGGGCGGTTATAGTCACGGTCGAGCACAGACATAAGTGCGGTTTCGTATACGGCACGGCCGGGAGTAGCGTCTCCTTGTGCCGATGCATTCATCGCAGTAGCGTGCGGCATATCCTGCCATACAAACATACCGAGCTTGTCGCACCAATAATACTGAAGAGGATCTTCTATTTTGAGATGCTTGCGAATCATATTAAAGCCAAGCTTTTTCATCTGCAGAATATCAAATTTAAGTGCTTCCTCATCGGGTGCGGTATAGATACCCTCCGCCCAATATCCTTGGTCTAAAAGTCCGGCAAGAAAAACCGGCTTTCCGTTAAGGTAAATATACTCATACTCATTTTGCGCATACTTTGCCGTATATACTTCGCGCAAACCAAAATAAGTGCCTACGCTGTCAAGAACATTTCCGCTCGCGTCAGAAATCTCAATTGTTCCGTAATAAAGATTTGCCTCTTTATCCGACCACCATTTTGCGTTATCTATAACGATAGCGGGCATTTGCAAAATATTCTCGCCTGCAGTTACCGAAACCGTATGTGTTTCGGTAAAAGAAGAGCCTGTGGGGATATCCGCCTTGGCAGTCTCATCCCACAACCTGCTCTCAAAACTGTATTTTACAGTGAGAGTCTGCTCGCACTCGGAAATTATACCAAGGTCAAACTGCACGGAATTATCTTCCCCATCCTCAATTGCGACGTTCGGATTTGCATGCGCGAATTCGAGGTACGTGCTGTCACGGCTTTCAAGATAAACTGTCTGCCAAATGCCCGATGAATGTGTATATCCGCAGGGAGCATTATGTCCCTGCTTGCCAACAAGTGCGGCATAACTTTCATCATCATAATCCGCCTTGTCCTCTACCCAAAGTGTAATTACATTGTCACCTGCAACTACATAGTCGGTGATGTCAAACTCAAACTGAGTGTATCCTCCGTCGTGTCTGCCTACCTCTTTTCCGTTGACATAAACAATACATTTCGCATCCACAGCACCAAAGTGCAAATGTGTGGTTTTGCCTGCAGCTATCCAGCTTTCATCAACGGGGATGACTCTTTGATACCATGCAACACCGCGGTAGGAAGTATCGTTAATTCCGGAGAGCGCGGATTCCCAAGGATAAGGAACATTAATTTTTTGGTCATATTCTTTGTTACCAAAGACGTACCACTCTTCTGCAATACCAACCTCGTCCGCATCAAAGGTAAAGTCCCACCAGCCGTTAAGGCTCACCCAGCTATCACGCACGCGGTTTGGGTCGGGGTGTTCGGTGCGGTCGGACTCACCAAGGGCCATAGTAACGTTGAACATATTTTCAGAAACGGTTGATTTTTCTCCGTATGCCGCTTTTATCTTATAATTTCCGGCGGTAATATCGGTGGGAACCGTTAACACCGCCGTATCGGCATTTTTAGAAACAACGTCAAAGAATACCGGAGTTTCGAGAGATACGCCGCTGCTCTTTATGAGTTCAAAGGTTTCGGCATTATTAAGATTTGCCCCTGAAAGTGTAAGTATGCCGCCAAAATTCTCTTTGCCTTGTTCAAGCTCGGCACCCTGCGTATCAATGCTGCTTATCACCGGAAGGTCAAAGTCAGCAGGAAGGTAAAACGCAGAAGCCGGCACAATACGCTTTGCAAGCGAGCAGTCATTTGCCCAATAAAGTGTTACGTGAGAGCCGCCGGAGCACTCAAACCACTCAAATTTAAAGTCGTGTGGCACACCCTTTTCAAGATAAACGGTTGTTGAGGTCTGCTCAACGTCCCATTTATTTACCCACCATTCAAGCAACACTTCTTTGTCGATTGTCAGACGCACACCGTTGTCCGAATAGGTATAGAAGGTGTAATATCCGCTTTCGGGAGCGGCGATTTTTCCGCTATAACAAACCCCAACATAATCGGTAAAGCCTGTGCGTGATTTGATTGTCGGCTCCATATCGCTTGATGCAATATTGGACTCGACATAAGTGACCTTATAGTCGCCGAATACCATATCGTCTGCATTAAACAAATGGTAATCTGCTACAAGGCCGTTTTCGCCGAGTTCTTCGAAATAGACATCATCAATCGCATCGTCATTGTAGCCAAATGGGATAGAGGCAATCTGCCCACTTGATAAAACGGCACTGTATACGCGTATATTATCTATGCGTCCGTCAAGTCCCGGGTCGTTAAAAATATGATTTGAGCCTATGCGGATTTCACTGCCATCGAGAGATGCGAGGGCTTTCAGCGTGGTATTCAACGTACCCGATGCAACAAGTTCGCCGCCAAGATATATTTCGGCATTTCCGCTCGAGTCCTGCGTAAATACTGCTCTTGTCCACTCTCCTACGGGTGCCATCGTATCGCTTGGAGCACTGATACGTGCGGAGCTGCCGCCATTTATCTTTGTAGAAGATGTTATACCTATGGCACCGCCACTATATCCGCGATTGGCATTGACCATATAATTGCTCTTATCAGTACCGCCAACCATAAGGCTTGTCCAGTTTTTGCTGTTGTCATTCAGTTTTACATCCATAACAACCGTAAACTCATCCATTGATGAAAACAGTGAAGCAGGCAAGGCAAGTCCTTTAGCACTGCTGCCGTTGACACCTGCATTGTCAAGTCTTAAAACACTGCCCCCGGCAGTTACATCACTCACGGCTGATGCACCGTTTAGGACAGTTGCATTATTTCCGTTACCGGATGCATCAATAAGCGTACTGTCGTCTATGTTATTCGTTTCAAAGTCATACCACGCTTCAAGCGGCAAGGATGTTCTTGAGCGCAGTTCATCAGGCGTTAAAGCACTGTCAAACACAGCAACATTATCAAGCTTTGCATCAAGTGCCAAGTCATTGAAGTAACCCGCCATACCAACGGTAAGAGTGGTATCTTCTACTGTGAGCATATCCGCAACCGAATATACCTGATTTGCCGATGCAACCTCTACGCCGTCAAGATAAATCTTGGCGCTGCCGCCGTCATTGACATATGCCATCTGTACCCACTTGCCGGCACCGTCAAATGTGACCTTGTTGTATGCGCGCACTTTGGTGGTAGTATCCGCAACAAGCGTTGCGGTACCAAGTTCGCTATTGATACCGTAACTGCTGTATGCTAAAAGACCTACTATATAATGATATGCATCAACACGGGACTTACCGCGGCTAAGGTCAAACCATACCTGATTGCCGCCGTCGGTTTCAACATACATATCCATAACAAGAGTAAAGCTTTCAGCCTTTTTCAGTCCGTCCACAGGAATATCAAAGCCGTTTGAACCGGTATCACGCTTTAGTCCCTTGTTATTGAGTTCAAGCACTTTTCCTCTGCCTGCGTTACTCTCATATGTAAGATTTCCGCCGCCTACGGCACTTCCGTCATATCCGTTGCCCGATGAATCTGACAGGTCGCCGTTGTCAAACGTATAGTATGCTACCGGTGTTTTCTCATTTGAAGCAACGTCTTCTGCCGCAGTGCTTACTAAATTAAGTCCATTAAAGCAGCTCAAAAGCATTGTAAGACTTAATAGCAATGATAAAAAACGTTTAAACATTTTCTGCTCCTTAATCAATTAAAAGTTTCATGAAAAGTCCGCCTTGTACGGTGCGGTGCTTGAAGTTGCACATAACAGTTGTGTCTACGTTATACCAATCGGTCAGCGGAACTCTTGAGGTGCCTCGCATTTTACTATATGCCTTTACCATCATATCGTTTACAAAACAGAAGTCCTCTTTGTCACCAAAACACGATACCCAATGCAACCAGTCAGATTTAGTGTATACACATCGGCTGTCAAGCGGAATACCAAAGGTGTCCGCCGCTTTTTTGTAACGGTTCATTTCACCTTCATAGAAGCTTTTTGGGAAAAGCTCTGTTCCCCACACCTTATCCCATATTGCATTATACTTCAGGCTGAACGTGTCGGGGCGGTCATACGCAAGACGGTAGCTGCCGTCAGCATTTGCTCCGCGGATAAGAAATGAGTCGGCGAACTTTTTTGCCGTCTGCATCATTTCATCCGCTTCTTCTGTGCGCCCAAGTGCTTTCAATATTTTAGAATAACCGGCGATACCCATAATAGCCTTTAACGACAGATTACAATTATGGTTAAGATGGCCTGCAAAGTCATCAGTACAAAGCTGATAATCCGGATCTTCACCGTATTTTACAAGATATTTGCTCCAAAGTTCCAAGAGGTCCATATTTTCCTTTGCAAAAGAAAAATCGTTTTCGCGCTCGCCTATTGCGGCAAAAAGTATGATCATATTTCCGCATTCTTCAAGCGGCATTTGATAGTGTTCGTAACTTTTAACTCTGTTTCTTCCGTAAACCTGACCGTTTAAGATAGGATAACGCCCCACATCGTGCGGAGCAAAGTCAAACTCCCACGCATCCGTGCGTGCGTAATAAAGCACCGGACGCATCATTCCTTTTAGCAGCTCGGTATTATATAGCAGATACATCGGTGCGCTCGGATATGTAATATCCACTGTTGCGGCGCAACCGTTTGAAAAACATTCTTTGGAAATATACAGATTGTTTCCGTCCTCATCCCTGACAAGCTTATGCCCTGCCATTACCTGACGGTATGCAAGCTGCAAAAGGTCTGCATAGCCTTCGTTTCCTTTTTCAATGGCAGCATCGCGCATCTCCGAAGAAAACTTTTGACAACGCGCCATGAGAGTGTCGTACTCAGCCAGCGCCTCATCAATCGCTTCAGTAATCGTCTTGCCGTCTTTTTTCCAATAAGCCTTCAGCGGTTTTTCAAAGTAAATAATGCTGTCTATATCGTCGTACGCAAGCGCAAAAAGTGCATCGGGCGCAAGAACTGTTTCGGAGTAGATGTTGTAAAGGTCGCCTTTTATGCAGTTGCCCGTTTTACTGTAACCTTTGGTTGCAAGATAGACATATCCCCAGTCAATGCGGATATCGTCACCGCATTTTGCAAGCACCTCCTGCTTGCCGTTACCCATGCGGACACAGTTTCCTTCATTCAGTTCAACCGATTCGGACCAAACCCTTGCGTCGCCGGCTTTATCAAGTACAAATTCTTCGCTCACATCAAGCCTTGCTTTTACAGTATGCTCATTGCCGTCAACACTCTCATAGGAAAGGTGCAGATAGGTTACAGGGCGGGATGAATAATATAGGTCATCCGCAAGCAAGGGGCTTGTGAAAACCGCTTTTAACCGGATAAGTGAATTTTCAAAATAAATCGTAGTAGAACAAGCATCTATCTGTATGCCTGTCTGTCTGATGATTGAACCTTGGTCATGGTTTATCGCACTGAGCGACCTACCGAGAAAACGGTATTCTTTTCCGTCCACAACAACAGTTCCCCAGATGTTGTTCGGCGAACCTGTCCAATGTGTCGGTATGCCCGTATTCACAGAGTCTCGGTTCATCCATACCGAAAAATATGGGTCAACATTAAATAAAGGTATAGCAGGTGCACGTAATTTCATAAATTATCCTCCAAAGTATTGCATATTATCTAATTTGTATTATAATGGTTAAAAAGGCACGAATAAATGCATATTACAATACAAAAGGTGGAGAATACAAGTGAAAGAAGATTTCAGACTTTTATATACCAATAATCCTTCGCCACTCTATGCCACATCTGTAGGCATATCATACTGCGACGGCACATATCACATGAAGCGCGGCTTTTCTACGCACACTGTCGTGGAATATATTTTAGACGGTGAAGGCTATGTATGCATGAACGGAGAAAAGCATCTTGTAACCAAAGACCAAATATATATCTTAAAAAGCGGAATACGGCATGACTACTACTCCTGTGCTAAGAATCCATGGAAGAAAATTTTTATAAATTTAAAAGGAACCCTTCCGCTTATACTTCTGAAAGAGTACGGGCTTGCGGATTCATGGCTTTATAACGGTGAAAACCTTAAACCGATGTTTGAAAAAATATCTTCGCTTATCTCCTCTCAAGTCTCAAACGAGGAATGCCAGCAAATCGTCACAACAATGTACATGGAGCTTCTTATGAAATTACATCGTACAAAAATGCGTGCCGCTCATTCAAAAGAAGCGGTGGCGATGAAAGATTTTCTGGATGCAAATTATTCGAGGCTAGTCGGTAACGAAGAACTTGCGGCACATATTTTCCATTCTGCCGACTACTGCGTAAAACTCTTCAAAAAAGAATACGGTATGACGCCGTACAACTATCAAATGGAACAAAAAATGACTCTCGCATGCCAGATACTGAGACAAACCGACATGTCGGTTAAAGAAGTTGCAGCATCGGTTGGGTATAATGATACGCACTATTTTTCACGACTTTTCAAGCAAAAGCGAGGCATAAGTCCTAAAGCATATAAAAAACAAAATTCAAATTAATTTTTGCGTTGTAAAAGTCTTACCGTTCAAATTACAATAAATGCGGCGCAACTCCAATACTAGCCCTCATCGTATCGAATAACGCAGTTTATTCCATATTAGATACCGCTATTGATACGAGTCGTGCCAGTAGCGGTATCGTTGTTTTGCCGAGAAAACATAGACAGAATAAGCACTTGTAAAAACAAGCGTTGCATTTAAGAGCAATCTCCCTCTCCTGCAACGCTTGTTTCTTTCTTTTTGAAGAGCAATTTTTGCATAGCTTTGCCTCTCTTTGTCAACACTTATTAAAAAGTGGGAGGTGTTTGCTTGAGTTTTACAAATGATTATTATGAAAACATAAAACTGCTCGATGAAAAGCTCATGCCTGACAGATCGTTTGATATTATCAAGCGTCGGCTTGTTATAGGGGCAGAAGAGATTACTCTATATTATATAGACGGCTTTGTCAAAGACGAGAGTATGCAAAAACTGATGACGTATTTTTTGTCGGTCAAAGGGCTTCCTAAGGGGGAGGACGCCGCGCAGAAATTTATTGACAGCCATGTGCCGTATGTCGAGGTTGAAACTGCAAAAGACCCGTCGCGCGCGGTGATGCAGGTTATGTCGGGCGGCGTTTGTGTTCTTGGCGAAACTTTTGGCTCTTGTGCTGTGCTCATAGATGCGCGCACCTATCCGGTACGCGGAGTGGAGGAACCTGAAAGTGACAGAGTTATGCGCGGTGCGCGTGACGGATTTGTGGAAACGCTGATTTTTAATACTGCGCTCATTCGCCGCCGCATACGTGATACATCGTTGCGAGTGGTATACAAAAACATCGGCAACTCATCAAAAACCGACATTGCTGTGGTTTATCTCGAGGGGACTGCCGATGAAAAGTATGTAAAATGGCTCGAGGAAAAACTTGACGGTATAAAGGCGGACAGCCTGCCAATGGGGCACGAAAGCCTTGCAGAGTGCCTTGTGAAGCAAAAATGGTACAACCCGTTTCCCAAAATACGCTATACCGAGCGGCCTGACACCGCGGCGGCGCAACTCATGGAGGGAAGCGTGCTTATTCTGTGCGATGCGTCCCCGGATGCGATGATTCTGCCGACCTCGATTTTTGATTTTTTGCAGGAAACCGGGGATTACTATTTTCCTCCGTTTACCGGCACTTATCTGCGTATTGTGCGCCATACTATTTTCTGGCTTACACTTTTTTTGGTTCCGCTTTGGTATCTGCTTGTTATGAATGAGCAGTATGTACCGGGGTGGCTTATGTTTATCATTCCGGATGACCACGGCTCGCTGCCGCTTATTGCGCAACTGTTTTTGGTGGAGTTTGTCATTGATGGGCTGAAGCTTGCTTCGATGAATACACCAAGTATGCTGACCAATTCTTTGAGCGTTGTCGGCGGTCTGATACTTGGCGATTTTGCGGTGGATATCGGCTGGCTTATACCTGAGGTTATTTTGTATATGGCGTTTGTCGCCATTGCCAATTTTACGCAGGCGAGCTATGAACTGGGTTACGCGGTCAAATTCATGCGTATGCTGTTGCTTGCGGCAACAGCGATATTTGGAGTGTTTGGATTTGTGTTTGGACTTGTTGCGATACTTGCTTTGATTGCCACAAATGCAAACGTAAACCGCCGCCGCTCATATCTCTATCCGCTCATACCTTTTAACGGGGGCGCACTTTGCCGCCTTTTGTTCAGGGTAAAAAAGAAAAGCTGAACATTAAGTTCAGCTTTTTTTAAGCAATTTTTTTATTTTTACCAGGACTGCAAGAATTTTTGGATTGCGCTGGTGGTACGGAAATCTTGAAATCTTCTTTTTTGCGTACTCAAGATAATCCGCCTCGTTAACGCTGTGGTATGTTTCGCCCTTGTAATAGCCAACCATTTTCGCAATGACCTGTGACGGCTTTATGCCGTGTTCAAGTTCTTTTTGATTATCGCCGCACATGGTGTATGTTCCACGGCGTATCTCTATTAGCCTATGGAGTACAAACATGCCGTTTTCACGCTTGTAAAACAGCACATCGCCTGCGGATATACTGTCTGGCGCTGCAAGTACAACCGAATCGTCGCCTTGGTGCAAAAGAGGTTCCATACTTGTACCGCGAGGGTAAAAACGAAACTCTCCGCCGCTTTCTATAACTTCTTTTATAAGCGGGTAGAGCTCGTCCAAATCAACAAGCTCACGCAAGTGCGCCTGCCTCCTTGAGCATACCGATGTATGCTTCGGTGTCTTTGGTAGCGGTTTCGATATCGAGACCTTCGTATCTTTCGGTAAGAGCCTTTGCAATTGCCTCAACAGTGTTTTCCTCTTTGAGGAGATCCCAGATAAAAGCACCGGTCTCATTAAGTGCTATCATTCCTGCGCCTTCTGCCGCACGTGCAGCGGAAACTGCATAAAATTTGCTGCCGATTTTTCTAACGATGTATCCTTCTTTAATCTTCATAACATACTCCTTGCGCACACTTTTCCTTATACTATATCACAGTATAACCTAATAATTCCAAAATGTCAACTGGATTTTGTGCAAAACAGGGAAAATACATGATTATTTCTATTTACACATAGTTTGAATTATGGTAAAATTAAAAAAGAATAACGTATGGGGGATAACAGATGAATTACCGCGAAGAACCGGATGCGCATTTGCTTGCTAAAAAGCGTCAGTATATGAAACGCACCAAGAAATTTAAAACTTTTATCATAGCATTTGTATGCTTAACCATAGTTGCGGTCTGGGCACTTATAGGTTGGGCAATATATAAACTTTCGCAGGACTATTCGCCGATTGAAACAACGGATAGCGTTGTTACAACAGTGGCAGAGACACAGACGGTAACCGAGGAAGTTCCGGTTGCAAGCGGCTCGTTTTATGAGGGGGCAGAGCGGATTGCCCTTGAGATAAAAAAAGATCAGATGTATAGTGGCTCGCTTATTATAGTTACCGAGGACGCTGACAGGGCATACCGCGCTACCGGCGCGGACATTGTAACCTTGCTTGGAGCAAAGTCACGCTGCTACAAAATCGTGGATAATTCTATAAAGCTTGAGCGTGCGGCGTTTGATGCCGCCGAAGAGATGTTCAATGCTTTCTACAAGGAGACCGGAAACGGCAACTATCACTTGCGCATGGCACATTTTGATGCTCCAAGCGAAAAATGCGTCAGCGAGCATCTTACCGGATATGCTTTTGATATGAATATCTATGACGGTACCCCGACAGCACTGGATGCGGCTGGAGCGCCATACGATTGGATTTATGAAAACTGCGCAAAATACGGATACATTTTGCGCTATCCGGGAAGCGACAATGACCACTTCAGATACGTGGGAAAGGGGCACTCTGCTTATATTGACGAAAACGGACTTACACTTGATGAATATGTAGGGCTGCTTCAAAGACATATGTACGGCGACAAGCACCTTTCGTTCTCGTATGACGGTGTTGATTATGAGTGCTTTTATGTAATGCTTGACGGAGTGTCGGACAGCGTTAAAATCGAGATCCCAAAGGATGCATCCTGCACAGTTTCGGGCGATAATGCAAGCGGAGTTATAGTGATGTTATATAAGTAATAGAAACTTTCGGTTTTTGGGCAAATTTGGGCGGTTATCTCCGAAAAAACGAGTTTTCAAACTTTTAAAACGGCGCAAATCTTTGATTTTCGCCGTTTTTCTTTGTTTTTCTCGCTTTTGCTTGCCTTGACACTGGTGGCAGAAAGAGATATACTAAAAGTATATCTAAATTTAGATTTAAGGAGTTGGTATTTTAAATGGACGCGGGAGCCGGGAGTATAAAAGTACTTTTCTGCCTGCTGCTTGTTGCTTGCGGCGCATATTTTGCAAGCGCGGAGAGCGCTTACGCCAGAGCTAACAAAATCAGACTTAAAAATTTATCGGAAGACGGCAATAAAAAGGCAAAGAAGGCTTTGTATATTGCCAATCATTTTGACGATGCGCTTATTACCATCCTTGTCGGTAACAATGTTGTTCATACAGTTTGTTCGTCTGTTGCAACTCTTGCTGTAATTGACTTTTTAGGCAAGTCAAATCCGTTTATTGCAACGCTTGTAACAACAGTGGTTGTGCTTCTTTTTGCTGAAGTGTTACCCAAAAGTTTTGCTAATGCAAATAGCGAGAGCACGGCGCTTGCTTATTCCGGCACGCTTGGCGCGCTTATGAAGCTTTTGGCACCGATTTCATTTATATTCAGTAAACTCAGCGACTGGATCTCAAAACTTTTCGGCGGTGTGGAAGATACTCGAATGACCGAAGAGGAACTTGAAACCATCATAGATTCTGTTGAGGAGAGCGGCTCGCTTGATGAAGAGCAGGCCGACCTTTTGCAGGGCGCGGTAGAGTTTACCAAGACCCCTGTAGAGGATGTTATGACAATGCGCGAGGATATCTTCGGCATTGAACTTCATGAAAATCCTGCAAAAATCCTTGAAACAGTAAAAACCACCGGTTTTTCGCGCTTGCTTGTTTATGACGGAGATGTTGACCATGTTGTCGGCGTGCTTTCTGTTCGTGAATACTTGCGCACATACCTTCGCCGCGGACATGTAAATCTCCGCCGCGTACTTATTGCACCTAAATTTTCTTCGCCCGATGCGCCAATTGATGACCTCTTTAAGGAAATGAGCAAGGGTAAGCAGCAGTTTCTTGTTGTGCGTGATGGCGACACCACTGTCGGTATTGCCACTATTGAGGACTTTCTTGAAGAAATTGTTGGCGAGATCTGGGATGAATATGACGAGTATGATGAGGATTTTATCAAACTCGGCGGCAACTATTTCAGTATTTCTCCAAAGATGAAGGTGCGCGACGCGCTTGCGCGTATTGGATACGAAGGACAAATACCGACAGATATACAGAAAAAGACTCTTGAAGCATGGCTCCGCGGTGTGCTTGCCGAAAATGAAGCAGAGCTTGAAGAGGACGGGGGCTTTACTTTTGACAATCTTGCTGTTATGGCAGGAGAAATCGAAGACGGAACAACTCTTGCCTCGGTAAAGATTCGCCTTTGCGATAACGAAGAAGAAGCAAAGGAGGAGATTGAATAATGGAATATGTACTTATAGTGATCCTTATTCTTTTTTCCGCCTTTTTCTCCGGCAGCGAAATTGCGTATACAGCGGTTAACCGCATACGCTTAAAGCAGTTTGCCGATGACGGAAATCGCGTGGCGGCACTTGCCGTAAAGATTTGCGACAAGTTTGAAAAAACGCTTATCACTTTGCTTATCGGCAATAATATTGTAAATATTGCAATGTCGTCGATAGCAACCACTATAGCATATAATCTCGCTGGCGGAAACGCATCGTTTGTTGCTGTTTCCACTACGATAATTACCGTGCTTATAATTATCTTTGGTGAGATTTTGCCAAAGGTTATATTCAAACGCAATACTGAGAGGTTTTCTCTTTGGATGGCATATCCTTTGATGATTTTCATCATAGTGTTTTCGCCGGTTTCGTTTGTTGTTGCTAAGATCACTCAACTTTTCTCGCTGATCTGGGGTAAGTCGGATGACACCGTTACAGAAAGCGAACTTGTTACCATTATCGAAACCGCCGAGGAAGATGGCGGCATTGACGAAGACAAGAGCGACCTTTTGCAAAACGCTATTGAGTTTTCGGACATCACTCTTTCAGAGATAATCACTCACCGCAAGGACGTTGTTGCGCTTGATGTTGATGACAGTATTGCGGAGAATTTAAAGGTTATCAATTCCTCGCGTTACAGCAGACTCCCTGTATATAAAGAGAATATTGACAATATTGTCGGTATGCTCAATATCAATCACTACTACAAGCAGTATGCGATAAATCACGAAACAACCGTAGAGGATGTTATGCGTGAGCCGCTTTTTATGCCCGGCACTGTTAAACTTCCTACAGCGCTTGAAACCATGCGTGAAGACAAGGTGCAGATAGTTGTCGTGCTTGATGAGTACGGCGGAACGCTGGGTATCGTTACAATGGAAGATATCCTTGAGCAGATCGTTGGCGATATCTGGGACGAAAGCGATGAAATTATCATAAGTATCAAAGAAAATGGGGACGGCACATACAAGGTTCTCGGCGAGATGAATGTTTATGATATGTTTGATGAGCTTGATGTTGACGACCGCGACTTTGAGTCGGATTGCAACACCGTTGGCGGATGGTGCGCCGAGGTGCTTGAGCAGACTCCTGAGGTTGGAATGGCGTTTGACTACAAGAACCTGCACGTTGAAATAACCTCAATGGAAGACATTCTGGTTGAAGAAGTGTGCGTAACTGTTAATGAACTTCCAAAAGAGGAAGATGAAGAATAAATAAAAACCGCCGTTTGGGCGGTTTTTATTTATTCTTCATAGAAAAATGTTTCTGTAGCGCTGGAGATATAGTCGGCAGGGTTTACGCGCTCGTCTGCGATGCACATTTCAAAGTGCAGATGCGGTTCTTCTGCGATTTCTATGAGTGCACTTTCGCCCACTGCGCCAATGACTTCGCCGCGCTTTACTGTGTCACCTACAGAAACGATAATTTCTTCCGCAAGATTCTGATATACGGTTTTTGCATCGGCATCGTGCGAGATAACTACTGTGTAGCCCATCATCGGATGCTCGTATACTTCGGTGATGATGCCGTCTGCCGCGGCGCAGACTGCACTTCCGCTTCCGCAGGAAATGTCAATCCCGTTGTGGGTACGATAGTCCTCCATTGTGTTTGAGTAAACGAGGGTGTCAATGGAGAATTTTTTTGATACTGCGCCGAGAGTGGGCATAATAAATTCGGGGAGCGAAGGTTCGGCTGGTTCTATAATTGTTGGTTTTGCCTCTGTAGTAAGTGCGGGAGGAGTCAGAGTACTTGGCTTTGGTGCTGTAGTAACTGCAGGCTCTTTTTTGGTAGTAATGGCAGTGGTAATTGCAGGCAGTTTTGTTGTAACCGCCGGTACTCTTGTTGTGTTTTCTGCGCTTGCATCGGTTGTCACTACGGGAGTTTTACCTCTGTTTGCCGCGGTGACAAGCCCTACCGTCAGAGCCATGATAAGCAAAACCATAATGATAGTAATGTATAAAATCTGTGCGGTTTTTTGCTCGTTGTTTTTCTGTTCCATGGTAAGAAATCCTTTCAAATGTTTTTGCAAAGGTAGTTTTGCCATGGAAAATGTTTTTTATGCAGATATAAAAATTTACAAAATAAAAAACGGCATCATTTTTGATGCCGTTTGCTTTTACATTTTGCTGCCTTTTGCGCCGCCGAGGGATATGCCCGAAAGCACATTGCTTGTAAACGAGAATGTGAGGTTTGCCCTTGCGCGCTGGCGCTTCATAGCGAGGTCTATCATGCGGTCAAGGAGGTCGCAGTATTTCACACCGAGCGGCTCCCAGAGGTAGAAGGAAAGTGAGCCCGGTATTGTGTTGATTTCGTTTAAGTACACCTTGTTTTCGTCGCAGTCGATCATAAAGTCAATGCGCGAAACGCCGGAACAACCGAGAGCTTTGAATGCTTTTACTGCCATTTGACGGATTTCCTCGCGCATTTCCGGAGAGATGGGGGCGGGGATTTTACGCTTTACGCTTGCCATTCCTTTTGCTCCGCCGCTCTTTGCGCCGGAGATGTATTTGTCCTCAAAAGAGAGGATCTCGTCGCCGCTTACAGGCTCCTCGCATTCGGAGGCTTCTGCAGAGAAGCGGTCGCCGAGCACGGAGCAGTTTATCTCGCGGAGGTTGGTTATTGCGCGCTCAACCAAAACAACTTCGGCAAATGAGAATGCGGTGTCAAGCGATTTTACAAGTGCTTCGCGGTCGGCGGCTACGGAAATACCGATGGACGAGCCGAGGTTGACAGGTTTTACAATTACGGGGTAGGTGAACGCAACTTCGATTTTTTTGATAAGCTCTTCGCCGCTTTCATAGTCGGGAGTGGTATAAATCTTTGAATCAAGGACAGGTATTCCGTATTCTTTGAATATCGCTTTCATGGCAAATTTGTCCATTCCGAGTGCACTTGATGCAACGTCGCAGCCAACGTAGGGAAGTCCGAGCATCTCAATGTAGCCGGCAAGCACACCGTCCTCGGTGTTTGTACCGTGAACTATGGGGAATGCAACTTCTACTGTACCGATACGCTTTTTGCCGAATGTGGAGAGCGGTAGCTTGTAGATTGCCGCAACGTCATTCTCTTTTATGAGTGTAACTTCGGTACAAGTTTTAAGAAGTGCGGGGATGTCTTTGTAATTTTTGATTTCAAAAAGCGCATCGCCGGTGTAAAAACGGCTGTCTTTTGTGATATAAAAGGGAATCACGTCATACTTTTCACGGTTGAGCGAGAGCATTGCCTGCACCGCAGAAATTATCGAGATCTCATGCTCGGTGGAATTGCCGCCGAACATAACTCCAAGCTGAATTTTCATAGGTTTCTCCTTATCAGAAGTTATCGGGAAGGTCGTTTTCAAGCAAAACAACCTTTTTCTTTGTGCCGGAATTTATGGAATTTACAAATGCCATTGCATCATTGAATGTTTTTGCGACATAGATTTTGTTTTCGTCAAAGCCTGCTTCTTTTGCTCCGCTTACTATGGGCTTTGCCTGGCGCTCGCCCACTGCAACGATGTAGTCGCAGACTGCAGCCGCATTTTTGCCGAGTGCGGCGTTAAGCTCGTCGCTTTTTTCGCCAAGCTCGATCATGCCGGGAGTTACGATGATTTTTACTGCATCAAAAAGTCCGACGGTGCGCAGGGCTGCCGCGGCACCTGCTGGGTTTGAGTTGAATGCATCGTCAATAATAATCATGCCGCCGCGGTCAATGAGTTCCATGCGGTGCGGCACGCATCTGAGGTTTGCAACTGCGCCTTTGAGGTCGCAAAGAGCGATGCCGTATGCGCCGTTTGCAGCCGCAATCGCGCCGACAATGTTTACAACATTTGCTTCGCCGATGAGACGCGTTCGGTATGTTTCGCTTTCATCGCCGTGGCAGAGGGTAAAGGTCGTTCCTGCACCGGAAACGGCGATATCAGTTGCGTAGTAGTCTGCATTTGGAGTGAGACCGTATGTTACAGCATCGCGGCTTGGACGGTTTTTGTCAACCGTTTCGCTTGAGATGTTTATAAACAACTTGCCGCCTTCGGGAATGCCCGACGCAAGCTCGTATTTTGTGTTTATGATATTTTGAATTGAGCCAAAGCTTTCAAGATGTTGCTCGCCGATGGATGTTACAATACCGTTTTCGGGATGCACGATGTCGCAGAGTTCTTTGATGTCGCCTACATATTTTGCACCCATTTCGCAAACAAATATTTCATGCGTTCCGCGCAGGGAGGAGCGTATGGTTTTTACAACGCCCATGGGGGTGTTGTAGCTTTCCGGTGTCATTAGCACATTGTATTTTGCGCTAAGGAGCGCGGTCAGGTAGTATTTAACACTTGTCTTGCCGAAAGAGCCGGTAATGCCGATGATCTTAAGGCGCGAATGTGAGCGGAGCATCTTTTTTGCATCATTGATATAGTAGTTCCGCACCATTGCTTCTATCGGGGCGTTTATGACGTTTGCAATAATGATTAAAACAGGAATAAATAGTGCAACAAAGCCGAGGATGATTATGCCGTTGCCTTTGCCGATAAAGGCTGAAAGAGTATAAAGCGCGATTGTCAGCAGCGCAAATGTGAAAAGCAAACGCTTTACGCGCGCGGTGTAAACAAGCGGTTTTTTTGCTTTTTTAGGCATGTAGCACAACGCGAGTATCAGTGAAGAAATGGCAAATAAAAGGTGCGCGTATGAATACTCGCGGTACGGAAAAAACGAGCATGCAATGCCTGCAAAAAGCAGAAGAATGCAGGGGATAAGCCTTGAAAAATTGTTTATATACCAAGTGAATTGAACCTTGGCAGTGTACGAATTGAGCTGGAACATATGCGTAAAGTACCGCGTTGAAAGTATAACGAAAAATGTAAGCGATACAAACGCTAAAATCTGTGCGGAAATCTCCATATCAGTTCTCCGTTAAAAAGAATGAATCTGCTACACGCAGAAAGAAAGGTGTGTTTTCGAGGAAGGAATAATGGCTGCCGCCTTCAAGCACGACAAGCCCTGCGTCGGGTATATGCTTTTCCATGATTTTTGCATCTGACAAGGGTGTTGCATCGTCCTTGTCACCCCAGAAAAGCAGGGTGGGCGCAGTTATATTTTTTAAACATTTTGTCAGGTCTTCGTTCACTGCCAGCACAAGTGTTTTTTTCATAACCTCGCTTGCCGAATTAAAGTCGGCAGAGCCGCGTTTGCGGCGCCAGTTGTCGATTGCATCGGGGAACAGCTTTTTGAATGGCGGAAGTGACAAAACCTTGCGTCCAGCCTTATAAAACAAGAGTGAAAGATGTTGACCAAGCGATTTTTTCGGCTTGATTCCCGCTGCGTCAACAAGGCAGACACGCTCGATTTCAAAGGGGAGCACTCCGATGGAAAACATCTTTATAATAACTCTTCCGCCATAGGAATGTCCCATTAGCGAAACTTTTTTAAAACCTAAATATTTTATAAAATCTATGATGCGGCGAGTGCAGT
This sequence comes from Oscillospiraceae bacterium, assembly GCA_015064965.1. Classification (GTDB taxonomy): domain Bacteria; phylum Bacillota; class Clostridia; order Oscillospirales; family CAG-272; genus UMGS902. The sequence goes on along the minus strand of SVRG01000006.1, from coordinate 19,941 downwards.
CCTCAACCGAGTACGGCTGACTTGGCTCTGCGCTTTCGCCAAAGCCGGGCAGGTCGGGAACAACAACGGTGTAAGCGCTTGAAAGATGCTCCGCAACGGATGAAAAAAGCTCTTTGTTACAGCCCCAGCCGTGCAGAATCAAAAGCAGCTTTTCGCCGTTTCCGTATTTGCTATATGCGATTTTGTCATAGAACTCTGTCAAAACGCAAAATCTCCCTTGTGACATAATAATTCATTTTACATTATATCACGTATTTTTGCTTTGTGCTACTGTTTTTGTAAAAATTGTGTGAATTTCCTATATTTTGCGCTTGTATACTGCTTTATATTATGTTATAATATAAAATACCTATATTATACGCATACATACGTATACGCGCGCGTGAACGGAGGTAGTTTTTGTGCATACGGTTTTAGAGTTTTTGAAAACATTTTTTACAAAAATAGGAATCCAGTTTATAAACATAAGCTGGGTTGATATCGCGGATATTATTATACTTGCCACGCTGCTTTTCTATGTCTACCGTTTTGTGCGCGAAAGACGTGCGGGTAAACTTGCGATAGGTCTTGTGATTCTGGTTGCTGTCTATGCGGCGGCATCGCTGCTTGAGATGCATGCGCTGGGATTTTTACTCCGCAATTTCTTTCAGGTTGGATTGCTTGCTCTGGTTATTCTTTTTCAGCCCGAACTCCGTGATGCGCTTGAAAAAGTTGGTGCCGACCCGCTTCGTTCTATCAAAAACATGACCGAGTCAAAGGAAATCAAAGTGCGCACAGAGGTTATAGATGACATATGCATTGCTGCAGGAGATATGTCGCGCGACCGCACAGGTGCACTGATAGTAATCGAGCGCTCTACCAAACTTGGCGATATTATGAAAACCGGTGTTATCATTGATGCTGTAGTTTCGCAAAGCCTTATTAAAAATATATTCTTCAACAAGGCTTCGCTCCATGACGGCGCGCTTATCGTTTCGGATTACCGCATTGCAGCGGCAGGCTGCTTTTTGCCACTAACGCATAATGCGAGCATAAGCAAGGATAAGGGTACGCGCCACCGCGCAGGCGTTGGTATGAGCGAGGTCAGCGATGCGGTTGTCGTTATCGTTTCAGAGGAAACCGGAGAGATATCGCTTGCAATGGACGGTTGCCTTTACGGCGGACAAAACTATACCACTCTTCGCAAACAGCTCACCGACCTGCTTCTCGGTGATCTGCAAAGCAAAAAGAAGGGTATTTTGAGAAGAAACAGAAAGGAGGACGCAGAGAATGGCGGAAACTAAAAAACAGGCGATTGAAAAAGGCTTAATAGTGGACTTGCTGCCGCGTATAATCTGTGTTCTGCTTGCTATTGTGATCTGGATGTATGTTGTGTTCAACAGCACTCCCGATTATGAAAAGAGTTTTGAGGGTATATCGGTAACACCCATTAATGCCATGGTGCTTGATGACCGCAGCCTTACGGTTTACGGCGATCTCAAAGCTACTGTTGAACTTGTGATTTACGGCGCGCGCGGTGATATTACAACATTTTCTTCCGATGATATCAAGGCGACGGTTGACTTTATAGGCATCACCGATGCCGGCGAACACAGCCTGCCAATTACCATTGAACTCCCCGACGGTGCCACCATCAAGAGTTATTCGCCGAAGACCGTTACTGTAAATGTTCAGGAAGTAACAGAAAAGCCCGTTTCGGTTGTGGCAAAGCCGCAGTACAGCACGTCCTATATCAAGGGTGATGCAATTTGCACAAATTCTATCGGACAGCTTGTTGAAAGCGCTACTGTTTCCGGCCCCGCTTCCGAGCTTAAGCTTATCGACCATGTTGAAGCGCGTCCGGCTTATGACGGTATGCTTACCACAAGCACGACCGCAGTTGGGGTAAAGCTTGTGGCATGCACCAAGGACGGAACTGAGATCACAAGCCCATATATCGGCATAGTTCCGCGCTCGGTTACTGTCGAGATTCCGATTTATGACGAAAAAGAAGTTGACATAAAGGTGGATACTGACAGCGCGGCACTCAAGGGCGATATAAAGAGCATAACTGTTTCGCCTGCTAAAATGACACTGAGAAAAAAGATTGTCCGCGACGTTACGCTTGAAGGCGTGACGAGTATTGTAGTGGCAACCTTTAACGAGCAGGATATTACAGGAATGGACAAGAGTGAGGAGCTTGTTCTCCCTGTAGCTATGGGACCGGAATATGAAAACATGGACGGCTTTGAAACCGTTACCGCTACTGTGACTTTCCGTGAGAACAGCGACACTGTTTCGACACTAATGACTTTCAATTGCTCAAATATCAAAATTGACAATCCCCACGGCAAGCACTACCGTTTGCTTACAAAGAGCCTTGAAGTAAATGTCAGGGTTCCGAAACCGATAGCAATTGTGCTGTCGGATACATATAATGCCTTTGGCAATTTCCGTCTGGTTGGCTCGGCTGAAGATATTATAGACGGCAAAATCAAGGTTACTCTTGAGATTCCCGAAAAATACGGGGACGGAATCGTTGCGGTCGGCGAGTATTTTGTAGAGGTTGAAACTGGTAAATGACCGAGTATATTTTAAGCGGTATATCGCTTTCGCTTGATGCTCCGGCAGATGAAGCGGTTGCTGTGGCGGCAAAAAAACTCCGCCGTGCCGGAGTGCGCGCAGAGCACATCTCCATTTATCGCCGAAGCGTTGATGCGCGAAATAAAAATGACATAAAGCTTGTGTATGCGGTGCGTTTTTCTATAGGCGGCACTCTGAAAAAAGAAATATGCACAAAGCTTGGGCTCGGTATTGCCGCATCGGATAAGCTTGAGATAAAAAAAGGTGCCCAAGTGCTTGCGGCGCGTCCGCATGTAGTCGGTATGGGACCGTGCGGGCTGTTTGCGGCACTGCTGCTTGCCGAACACGGATATCGCCCCGTACTGCTTGAGCGCGGCGGCGATGTTGAGAGCCGCGTTAAAGCTGTAGAGAACTTTTACACAAGCGGAATGCTTGATGAAAACTGCAACATTCAGTTTGGCGCAGGCGGTGCAGGAACTTTTTCAGACGGAAAGCTTGTCACAAGAATCAGTGACAGCCGTTGTGCATATGTGCTTTCAAAACTTCACGAGCTAGGCGCGCCGAAAGAGATTCTTACAAATGCAAAACCGCATATCGGCACCGATATTTTGCGCAAAGTGGTTGACAATGCGGCATCCCGCATAGTTTCACTTGGCGGAGAAATAATGTATAACACATCCTTCCTCGGTTTTGGAGAAGTGAAGGGCGGTGTAAGAAAGCTTTACACCTCGCGCGGCGACATGGCGGCATCCGTTACGGTGCTTGCTATCGGTCACAGTGCGCGCGACACCTATGAAATGCTCCTTTCAAGAGGAACAGAAATTGAAGCCAAGGATTTTTCGGTAGGATTCAGAATAGAACATCTGAAAGAGGATATTGACGCGGCACTTTACGGCTCTTTTGCAGGGCACAAAGAATTACCGTATGCCGAATACAATCTTTCGTATAATACAAAAAGCCGCGGCGTTTACACATTTTGTATGTGTCCGGGCGGTGAAGTTGTTGCAGGTGCGTCGGAGCGCGGCGCGCTTTGCGTAAACGGTATGAGCCGTTTTGCAAGGGACGGCAAAAATTCAAACAGCGCGGTATGCGTTTCTGTGTTCCGCTCCGATTACGGAGGCGGTGCAAGAGAGGCTATTGAGTTTCAGCGCAGTTTAGAGCGCGCGGCATTTACCGCAGGCGGCGGTGACTACAGTGCGCCGGTGTCGAGCGTTGGAAGATTTTTGGGTAGTGGCGGCGAATGCGGCAGAGTTGTGCCGACATACATGGGCGGCAAGGTAAAAGAAGCTGACCTGAAAGAATTGTTGCCGGATGAACTTTGCGCCACACTTTCTGCAGGACTTATAGATTTTGGCAGAAAAATCAAAGGATTTGACGCTCCCCATGCGATGCTTTCGGGAGTTGAAACGCGCACCAGCGCACCTTTGCGCATTTTGCGCGGAAATAATCTGACCATGATTGGTGAAGACGATATTTACCCCGGCGGCGAGGGGGCAGGTTACGCAGGCGGAATCACATCTGCCGCGGTTGACGGAATAAAAATCGCCGAGGAGATTATAGGAAAGTATAAACCGTTTGAATGAAAAGAGGCGGGAAACTTTTTTATGAAAAAGTTTCCCATAACTCTTAAAAACTTTTAACACATTATCATCATTGCTCTCGTGACTGCGTAAGTGTCACTTAAATTTGTTTATTATTAAAAATTGGAGATATATTAAAATGCAAAAGAAATGGAACATTCTCGGTGAGCGCAATGCCGCGACCGAGGCGCTTGCACGCGATCTTGGCATAGGTACGCTTGCTGCGGGCTTGCTTTGCAACCGCGGGTATACCACAAGAGAAGCGGCAGAGCGATTTATTCACATGGAGGAGGAGCTCCTTCATTCACCGATGTTGCTGCGCGATATGGATAAGGCTGTTGAGCGTATAAAAGCGGCGATCGAAAGCGGCGAGCGCATCGTTATTTATGGCGACTATGACGTTGACGGTGTTACTTCTGTAACGATTCTCTATCTTTTTCTTGCAGAAAAAGGTGCAGATGTAGGCTATTACATACCCAACCGTATGGGAGAGGGCTACGGCATGAGCGAGGGCTCACTTGACCACCTCATTGATGACGGAGCAAACCTCATTGTAACCGTTGATACCGGTATTACTGCAAATGCAGAGGTTGCCCATGCGGCATCGCGCGGAACAGATGTTGTTGTCACCGACCACCATGAGTGCCACGGCGATTTGCCAAATGCGGTTGCGGTAGTAAATCCGCGCCGTGCCGATTGCGAGTATCCTTTCAAGGAGCTTGCAGGCGTAGGTGTTGTATTTAAACTGCTTTGCGCATTTGAGGCAAGCTATGAGAACATCAGCGAGCAGGAGGCGGTTCGCCGCATTTGCGAAAACTATGCCGACCTTGTGGCGATTGGTACAATTGCGGATGTTATGCCGATAAAGGACGAAAACAGACTTATCGTTGCATACGGTCTTAACAAAATTGAAAAATCAGAACGAATGGGACTTTGTGCACTTTGCGAAGCGGTTTCCCGCAAGCCCGACGGCAAGGCGGCATCGCGCGCACCTAAAATCACATCAAGCTTTGTGGGTTATACGCTTGCACCGCGTATCAATGCTGCGGGCAGAATCAGTTCTGCAAGTCTTGCAGTGGAGTTATTCCTGACCTCATCACGTGAAAAAGCGGACGAACTTGCAGCCCGTCTTTGTGACATTAACCGCGAGCGTCAGAGCGAGGAAAACCGTATCGCGCTTGAGGCTTATGCTAAAATCGAGGCAAGCCACAATTTTGACAGGGACCCGGTTATCGTGCTTGAGGCGGATAGCTGGCATCACGGAGTTATCGGTATTGTTGCTTCGCGCATTACCGAAAAGTACGGGCTCCCTTCAATTCTTATTTCGTTTGACGGAGCGCAGAGCGACGGCAATATTGATATAGGCAAGGGAAGCGGCAGAAGCGTCAAAGGGCTTAACCTTGTCGATGCGCTTGTGCATTGCGGCGACCTGCTTGAAAAATACGGCGGCCATGAGCTTGCGGCAGGTCTTAGCGTGCGCCGCGAAAATATTGATGCATTCCGCGAAAAAATAAATGCATACGCAAGAGAGAACTTCTCGTATGATGACCTTGTGCCGACACTTGACGCAGATTTTGAAATCGGCGGCGAGGAGGTTAATATTCAGAATGCGGATGAACTTCGTATTCTTGAGCCATACGGCGTTTCAAATCCCGTTCCATCGTTTGTACTCCGCAATATGCGTGTCAGTGATGTACAGTCGATAAGCTTTGGCAAGCACACAAAGATTTTGCTTGAAAGACGTGGCATGCCTTCTCTTACGGCAATGTATTTCTCGCGTGCGCCAAAGGATGCAGATGTTTACATTGGCGATACTGTTGATGTTTTTGCAACTATGGATATAAATGAGTTTGGCGGCCAGCGCACAGCGCAGCTTATTGTCCGCGATATCCGCATCTGCGAGAGCGAGGCTGAAAAATATAGAGAACTCAAAGAGCGTTTTGGCGAGATCTGGCAGGGCGGCGCCATTTCAGCTGACGAAGATGTTATTCCCGCACGCGATGATTTTGCAACTGTTTATAATTTCATTCGCCGCCGTTTGCGTTTTGGCGAGGATGTATTCACCGTGCGCGAAATGTTGCTTCGCGAGGAGCCGCTTTCGTCAATCGGTTATATCAAGCTTCGCTTTATTATAAATGTTATGCTTGAGATGAACATTATCGGCGTTGAGGAAATCGGCGAGGATAAATTTTCATTCAAGCTGCATTATCAGAACAAACATACCGACCTTGAGAAGTCTGCACTTCTCAAGCGTCTGCGCACACAGCAGAGAAAAGCATAACCGTACACAGTGACTATTCCGTCATCCTGAATAATGGAGAACCTATGGAAATTGAACTTTACAATCAACTTTGTTTAGCGCTCGATATGAGCGGCAAGAACTACAACCGCGAAAAGATTACAGATGCCTTTAATTATGCTGATGAGCTTCACGCAGGGCAAAGAAGGCAGAGCGGCGAGCCTTATATCTCGCATCCGGTTGCTGTTGCCGAAAATGTAATAACACTCGGTCTTGATACTGACTCTGTTTGTGCGGCATTGCTTCACGATACGGTGGAGGACTGCGCAGACAAGACAAATCTTGATATTATCAAAGAGCGTTTTGGCAGCGATGTTGCCATGCTTGTTGACGGTCTTACAAAGCTTGTGCTTATTGATGTTGAAGATAAGCAGGAGCAGAATATAGAAAATATCCGCAAGATGTTGCTTGCAATGTCCAAGGATATCCGCGTTATCTTTATAAAACTCTGCGACCGTTTGCACAATATGCGCACGCTTGCAGCAAAGAGAGAGGACCGTCAGCGCGCAATTGCGCTTGAAACTATGTATATTTACGCGCCCCTTGCGCACCGTCTCGGTATCCGTCTTATCAAGCATGAACTTGAGGAACTGAGCCTTTCGTATCTTGACCCCATCGGCTACGAAGAGGTTAGAAGCAAGGTCGAGGAGCGCTTTGGGCTTTCGCGTACTCTCATTCGCGAAGCAAAAGAGGAGATTTCCGCAAAACTTGCAGAAAACGGTATCAAATTTGAGCTTAACGGCCGCGTCAAGTCAATATATTCGCTTTACAACAAGATGTATAATCAGCAAAAAGCGTTTGACGATATCTATGACTTTTACGCGCTTCGCATAATTGTTGATACTGAGCTTGAGTGCTATACCGCGCTTGGTCTTATTCATGAAATGTTCCACTCAATTCCCGGACGTTTCAAGGACTATATTTCAACTCCAAAGCCAAATCTCTACCGCTCGCTTCACACAAGCGTTATGAGCTCGTCGGGCATTCCTTTTGAGGTGCAGATACGTACTCATGAGATGCATCAGCTTGCCGAGTTCGGTGTGGCGGCGCATTGGAAATATAAGTCGGGCGAGAATGCAAGCGAAAGCATCGACGAAAAACTTCAGTGGGTGTCGCAGTTGCTTGCCATTGAGGACGATACGCGTGACCCCGATGAGTTCCTTGATGCGTTTAAAATTGACATTTTCCGCCACGAAACATATGTGTTTACCCCCAAGGGCGACGTTATTGTACTTGCACAGGGCTCCACCTGTATTGACTTTGCATATGCAATTCACTCGGCGGTAGGAAACAAAATGGTTGGCGCAAAGATTAACGGAACTATCGTTCCTATCGACCGTGCGCCCGAAACCGGCGATATTATAGAGATTCTTACCTCGTCATCTTCAAAAGGTCCTTCGCGTGACTGGCTTAATATAGTTAAGACCGGTGATGCACGCGCAAAGATTCGCCAGTGGTTTAAAAAGGAAAAGCGCGAAGAGAATATTGCACTTGGCAAGGCGGACGTTGACAAGGAACTCCGCAGGTCGGGTAAGTCCTTTACATCGGAGCAGCGCAACGAAATCGTTTCAAATGTTGCAACCCGTGTCGGAATGAGTTCTGCCGATGACCTTTACAACATGCTTGGCTACGGCGGTATGCCGATAAGCAAAATCGCGACAAAACTGCGCGATGAGCTTGACCGCCTTGTAAAGGATGCAACGCCTGAGGTTCCGCTTGTGGTAGAGGATGTAAAGCTTGCTTCAAAGCAAAAAATCAAGGCTACCGGCGGCGTTGTGGTTGACGGTGAGGACGGCTGCGTTACAAAGTTTGCGCATTGTTGTAATCCGTTGCCCGGCGACCAGATAATCGGCTTTATCACACGCGGCTATGGTGTGTCCATTCATAAAATTGACTGTCCCAACGTGCTTCGCGGTCAGCAGAACGAGGAGTCGCGTGACCGTTTTATAAGCGCGCACTGGGAATATGGCGCAGCAGAGGAAACCGGCTCGGATATCTACGAGGCACTTGTTATTCTCTACGCTGAAAATTCGATCACCCTGCTTGCCGAGGTTACAACTGCGCTTGCGGATATGAAGGTTTCTTTGCTTCAGATAAACACGCAGAAAAAGGGTGAGGACAACATGCTTATCAACCTCACCGTAGGTTGTAAAAACACCGCGCATTATAACTCGATCGTGTCAAGACTTAAGCGAGTTCCGAGTGTTATTTCTGTTACAAGAGGATTTGGAAAATGATAGCAGTAATTCAAAGAGCCGCGTCTGCCTCCGTCATTGCTGACGGTGTTCAGGCGGGCAAATGCGAAAAGGGACTTTTTGTTCTCCTTGGTGTTGTTGACGGCGACACCGAAAAAGATGCAGAAATTCTCGCCGCAAAGGTGTCAAAGCTTCGCATTTTTACAGATGAAAACGATAAAATGAACTTGTCGGTTAAGGATGTTTCGGGCAGTGTGCTCGTTGTTTCAAACTTTACGCTCGGCGCCGATGTTTCGCACGGCAACCGTCCATCGTTTACTCCCGCGGCGCATCCTACGGTTGCAGAACCTCTTTATGAGTATTTTGCAAGCTGTGTAGAAAAAGAGGGCGTTCCAACGGAAAAAGGTGTTTTCGGTGCGGATATGCAGATATCGCTCCATGCAGACGGTCCTGTAACAATTTTGATGGACTCAAAAATCTGGAATAAATAGAAAGATAAATTAAAGGTTATGTAGGTAAATTGGAAATCACAAATCCGTAGGGGCGAATATTATTCGCCCGCCTGTACAACATCCGATTGTGTCTTTTCGGGCGATTGATAATCGCCCCTACAGGTTTGATAATCATTTTGCTCCGTGCATAATCTTTAATTTACAGTAAAATCATGATTTTAAACATAGAGGGAAATTTAAACAGATATTACGCGCAAACGCTTTGCCTTATATACTTTCCCGGCGCCAAATTTGCCGAGGATGAGGTTGAGAGCGAAAACGTACCTGTAGTTGATTTTGTCGTTGTCGATAAAGAGGACGGCATTTTTTCCCATGCCGCAATTCGCCTTGGCGATAAAAAGTGCGAGGCAGAGTGCTTTGTTCCTTTTTCGGAGATTTTCCCAAAAGAGCGTGTGCGCAAGATGGCTTCCGGACACGCGATGACCATTGCCGCAAAGGAATTTTTCGGGTATATTTCTCCATGGGGGCTTCTCACAGGTGTGCGCCCTGCAAAGGTTGCCGCGCAGTATCTTGAGGACGGCTTCGGTGTGATGAAAACCCGCAAGCTTCTTGCAACTGAGTACTTTTTGAATCCCAAAAAGGCTTTTTTGGCTACACAGGTTGCGCAAACCGAACTCAAGCTCACTAAAAATATGGACAAAAACGATTGCAGCGTGTATATTTCGATTCCGTTTTGTCCTACAAGATGTGCATATTGCTCGTTTGTGTCTGCATCGCAAAAGATGCTCTCGATGCTCGACGATTATCTTACTTTGCTTGTAAAAGATATCAAAAATGTTTTTGCAACCGTAAAGGCGCTCGGCAAGCGCGTTGCCACAGTTTACATAGGCGGCGGTACACCGACAACGCTCAATGCTCGCCAGCTTAAAAAACTGCTTTCCGCAGTTGCGTCTTGTACCGATGTTGCACTGCTTGATGAGTTTACGCTTGAGGCGGGCAGACCGGATACGATTACCGAGGAAAAAATGCGCATTGCAAAGGAATACGGTGTTACGCGCGTGAGTGTAAATCCGCAGACTCTTGCAGACAATGTACTTGAGAACATCGGCAGACGCCACACCGCTGACGACTTTTTCAAGGCATATGAAATTGCAAAGCGATCTGGTATCCGCGACATCAATACAGACCTTATTGTAGGTCTCCCCGGCGACAATTTTAAAAAGTTTTCAAGCTCGCTTGAACGCATAATGGCTCTTGAACCGTCAAACATAACCGTACATACATTTTGCTTTAAGCGCGCGGCGGCACTTTCAAAGAGTGACGGTGAGCCATTTGTTCCCGATGTTCCGTCCGCTGCCAAGTGCATACAGTATTCCCAGCTCATGCTTGCCAATGCTTCATATAAGCCATACTATATGTACCGTCAGAAAAACGCGGTGGGCAATCTTGAAAATGTCGGATTTGCCAAAGCCGGCAGCGAATGTATGTACAACATCTACATGATGGAGGAGCTTCACTCTATTTTCGGTGCCGGAGCCGGCGCTGTAACCAAGCTTGTGGAGTTTGACGAAAACGGTGAACGCCGCATGAAGCGCATATTTGCGCCTAAATATCCATACGAATATTTAAGGGACTTTGATAAAATTGTAAAGGGCAACGAAGAAAACCCCTCATACAAGCAAAAAGTCTTTGAGTTTTTTGGAAGGTGAATGAGATAAAGTGAACATAGACAAACTTGATTTTTTATCCGAACAAGAAGCGTACGGTTTTGTAAACGGTTGCGAAAACCGTTATCTTGAAGATGTAAAAAAGGCATGCGAAATTTCTTTAAACGGCGGCAGAATCATAACCCTTTGCGGACCGAGCTGCTCCGGCAAGACCACAACTGCGCGGATTTTAGACGATGATTTTAAAAAACTGGGCAAGGAACTGCATTCTATCTCAATTGATGATTTTTATTTTGACAGAAAAGTGCTTGAGGCGCGCAGCAAGAGCAGTGGGCTACCACTGGACTATGATTCTCCCTCGACAATAGACCTTGAGCTTTTTGGCAATGTTATCGAGGACATTGAGCGCGGCGGCAAGGTGCTTTTGCCAAAGTTTGATTTTACAGACGGCAGACGAACACACATGGAGGAAATCTATGTGCGGGATGAGCACGTTTTTCTGTTTGAGGGAATTCAGGCAGTGTATCCCGAACTTGTTAAATACCTCAAGGGACATGACTATACATCCCTCTTTATCTCCGTTGAGGAAGGAATAAGCTACGAAGAAACAGTCTTTTCTCCGAGAGAACTTCGTTTTATGCGCCGACTTGTCCGCGATGCACGCACCAGAGGGGCAAGTGCAGAGTTTACATTCTCGCTTTGGCAGAGTGTGGTTGCAAATGAAGACAAGAATATCTATCCCAATCTTGACGGCGTGGATTTTAAGATAAATTCCACTATGGGATACGAAATATCAGTTATAAAACCGTTTGTGCTTCCGCTTCTTTTGGGAATTTCAAATGAAAGCGAGCATAAAAAGACCGCAAATGACATTATAAAAAAACTTGAAAACATACCCGTGATAGATTCAAGACACGTTCCCGATGAGTCTGTTTTCAGAGAGTTCATTGGAGAAAGGAAGTAAAGACTTTTGGCTTCTAAACAGAAAACAAGCACAAAAATGTTTGTAAACGGCGTGCTTATCCTTACGATATCAAATCTTATCGTAAAGGCAATAGGACTGCTTTTTAAAATACCGCTTCACGATATCCTCGGCGATGACGGCATGGGATATTTCAATGCGGCGTATACGATCTATACCACATTTTTTATGGTATCAACCGCAGGACTTCCTGTTGCGATATCGTATATGGTGTCGCGCAGTCGCGCTGCAGGTAACTTTAATCAGGTAAAAAAGATAATGCGCATTGCTTTTGCCGTGTTCTTTATCATAGGAACGGTCGGCACCTGCGCGCTCTTCTTCGGTGCAGGATTCTTCTCTGAAAATGTTGCAAAGATTCCTGAGTCAAAGTACTGCATCATGGCAATTGCGCCAACGCTTTTCTTTGTATGTCTTACAAGCGCATTCCGCGGATACTTCCAGGGACATCAGGTAATGTGGCCCACCGCAGTTTCCCAGCTTCTTGAGTCGCTCGGCAAACTGCTTATCGGTATTTTGCTTGCAAATTGGTCGATAGCGAGAGGTGACGAGCTTCATATCACCGCGGCTTGGACTATCTTTGGTCTTACTATAGGTGTGCTATGCGGCATGGGCTTTATCTGGATAACAAAGCTGCTTTATAACACGCAGAAAATCAACGAGGAATACGCTCTGCCAAACAGCGACACAATGGCAACCGAAAGTGCAAAATCACTGCTAAAGGAGCTTGTTGTTATTGCAATTCCCGTAACGCTTTCGTCATCGGTTATGTCGCTTGCAAACCTCATTGACCTAACCGTTATTTCGCGCCAGCTTCAGTCGATCGGCTTTACCTCAAAGGGAGCGGCGGCACTCTACGGCAACTACACAACGCTCGCAGTTCCGATGTTTAATCTCATTCCTGTACTTGTTTATCCGATAGGATATTCACTTGTGCCGATGATAAGCGCGCTTCTTGTGAAAAAAGAGGATAAGCAGGCTGACAAGGTAATGACATCGTCGCTCAAAACGGCGGCTATTCTTTCCATGCCATGTACTGTCGGCATGGCCGTGCTTGCAACTCCGATTCTTACAATGATTTACGGTTCGGGAAATCTGCTTGCAAAGTATACAGCGGAGAGCAGCGAACTTTTAAATGATAAGATGTTTATGTCGTATATTACCTCCGACACAACATCTGCCTCCCTTGCAGGGCCGCTTCTTACAAAGCTTGCAATTTCGTCATTCCTTGTGTGCATGCTTGCGATAACAAACTCGATTCTGCAGGCTAACAAACGCCCCTATCTGCCGCTTATTTCCATGCTTGTCGGCGCGGCGGCAAAAATAGCGGCAAGCTTTTTGCTTATCGGCAATCCTGAAATTGGTATTGACGGAGCGCCGATTTCCACCGATATCTGCTATATTATAGTTGTTGTGTGCAACTTCTATTTCTGTGCAAAATATGCAAACTTCCGCCCCAGTATCCGCCGCGTATTTTTAAAGCCTCTTATCTCGGCGGCATTTTGCGGCGCTGGTGCGATAGGCTCCTATACTTTGCTGACCGGTATTATCGGAGAGTCAAGGCTCAATACAATTGCGGCAATAGCAGTGGCAGCGGTTGTATATTTTGCGGCGATAGTACTGCTTCGCGCGCTTGACCGCGATGATTTTGAGTTTATCCCCATGGGCGGAAAGCTCTTAAAGGTTATGGATAAGTTGCATTTGATAAAGTAAACCAAAGAATAACTGAAAAATTTTACAAAAAGGTACTGACATACAAAACAATGAACGAGAAAATAAAAGCATTATTAAAAAAGGAACATTACGATTTTTACGATCTCTGTACGGTTATGGAGATCTTGCGTGCGCCGGGCGGATGCCCCTGGGACAGGGAGCAGACTCACGAGAGCATCAGACAAAATTTTATCGACGAAACTTATGAGGCGATAGAGGGTATTGATACTCAGGATAAGGAGCTTCTTTGCGAGGAACTCGGCGATGTTATGATGCAGGTCGTATTCCACGCACAGATTGATAAAGAAGAGGGCGGTTTTGACATAGACGATGTCACCGACGGAGTTGTTAAAAAACTTATTTACCGCCATCCCCACGTTTTCGCAGATACCGTAGCAGAAACGTCCGATGCGGTGCTTGTGAACTGGGAAAAACTCAAGGCAAAGGAAAAGCATCGCGACACCGTTACATCAACTCTTGAAAGCGTACCAAAACCGTTGCCGGCGCTTATGCGTGCCGAAAAGGTTGGTAAAAAGGCGGCAAAGGTCGGATTTGATTTTGAGTGTGCCGAGGATGCCGCAAAAAAGATAACCGAGGAAACAGAGGAGTTTTTAAACGCGCCGGATGATATGCGCGAGGAGGAGCTTGGCGACTTGCTTTTTGCAGTGGTAAATACCGCGCGCAAGTACGGAATTTCTGCAGAGCTTGCGCTGACAAGAGCTACTGACAAGTTCATTTCCCGCTTTGCCGAGGTGGAAAAAGGTGTTCTTGCAGATGGCAAACAGATGGAAGAACTTTCGCTTGAAGAGCTCGATAAGTATTGGGATAGGGCGAAATTGCAAGAAAAATAGTGAAAATAACCAAAAAATGCGTTATTTTTGCGTTATTTTTGAAAAAAATACTTGAAAAGTCATGTTATAAGTGGTAAAATGAATACGAACATAGGGCAGAAATTGCCAATGCGGATATTTATTTTGAAAGGATTATAAAACCATGAACAAGACAGAACTTATTGAAGCTATCGTTAAGGAAACCGGACTTAAGAAGAAGGATGCTGAGGCAGCTCTCGGCGCTACCATCTGCGCTATCGAAACTGCACTTGCAAAGGGCGAAAAGGTTCAGCTCGTTGGCTTTGGTACTTTTGAAACCAAGACCCGCGCAGCTCGCGAAGGCAGAAACCCCAAGACCGGCGAAACCATCAAGATCGCAGCTTCCAAGTATCCTGCATTTTCCGCTGGTAAGGCATTCAAGGACAAGGTTAACTAATTTTAGTTTTTTAAAAAGTCGGCTCATTGAGCCGACTTTTTAAACGGTAGAGGAAATATGAGAATAGATAAATTTTTAAAGGTATCGCGTCTTATCAAACGCCGTACTGTTGCAAATGATGCCTGCGATGCTGCACACATCAGCGTTAACGGTAGAATCGTCAAGGCATCGTATGATGTTAAGGTTGGTGACGTTATTGAAATTGCGTTTGGAGAAAGAGTGCTCAAGGTAAAGGTTACCGATGTAAAGGACAGCACCAAAAAGGCAGATGCCGCAGATATGTACACTGTAATAGATTAAGACAGGGGAGAACTTTTTTGCAAAAATCAGTTCTCTCTCTTTTTCTTTCAGCATACCATTATAAAAAAGGAGGTATGCATGGTGGGCGGAAATATTCATTTAAAAGACCGAGAAACGTTAAGCCTGAGCGACGTGCGCGAGGTAATAAGCTTTGACACTGACTACATATGTGTTATGAGCGATCTTGGAAAACTTGAAATTGAGGGTGAAGGTATGCGGATACTGAATATGTCCTCAGAGAGCGGAGACATGCTTGTGGCAGGCAGGATAGACGGTGTTTTCTACTCCAAGGTGCCAAAGAAAAAACTGTTTGCAAAATAAACTATGGAAGTTTCGATGACACAAGCCGCTATAAGTGCGGCGCTTTCTGTAGTTTTGGGCATTGCGATGGGGGTTATATATGACCTGATTCGCTTTTCAAGGCTTGTCCTTGGTATTGATGCGCGTTCACCGTTTAAAAAAGGCGGGCAAAAAAGAATTTTTGGTTATGTTTTTGTGTGCCTTGGCGACCTTTTCTTTTTTGTTGTTTTAACTGTTTGTATGTGCGTATTCTTTTTTCTTACCGGGGATGGGCGCATGCGTTCTTACGGACTTATCGGTGCATTTCTCGGATTCTTGCTTTATTACTACACACTGGGAAAGCTTTTTATCGCTGTATCTGCTTTTCTTGTGTCGCTTTTTAAGCGCTCGGTTAAATATGTGCTTGCGCTTTTTGCGGCACCTTTTTTGTATATGTATGAACTTGTGAAAAAAACAGTTTTGCAAATTTTAAGTTTTCCTATTGTAATGAACTTTGTAAAGAGGTATAATACTTATATAAATAAATGTAAGAAAAATGCGGCGCACCGTGCCAGAAGTAAAAAAATCAAAAAGGGCGGCTGCGTTTTTAACGGAGGTACGCATGGAGAAAAAATCAAATAATATTCCTGCATCCGTGCGTATTGCATTTGTGGTGTTCCTCGCACTTGGAATCATCATTATCGGCGCACTGTGGATGAAGGGCAACGAAATGCGCCGTCAAAATGACCTTCTTGCGGCAGCAGTTACCTCGCAGTCGGAGGAGAATGCCAGAAAAGAGGAGCTGCTTGATGCTCCGATGGACGAGGATTATGTGCGCGATATTGCTCACGAATACGGATACATTACTCCCGGCGAGCAGTTCTATCCCATCAATGTTGAGGAATAAAAGTGGAAAAGGTTTTATACAAAGGAAAAGAGATACGCATAGTTGAGCCAAGGGAAATAAGCAATGCCGTGCGTGACCTTTTTACAAAGGCTAATTATACGCTGACAAACGATGTTACAAGCTGTATTGAGTGCGCAAAAGAGCATGAGAGAAATCCGCTTGCAAAAAAGGTACTTACAAGGCTTATAGACAATGTTGAGGCGGCAAAAGAGATGGATGTTCCCGTCTGTCAGGACACGGGCATGGCGGTTGTTTTTGTGTATGTCGGAGATGAGGTTTACATAAACGGCAATCTCACAGATGCCGTAAATAACGGTGTGAGAGAGGCATATGTGGGAGAGGCTCTGCGCCTTTCGGTAGTGCGCGACCCGCTTTACGACAGAGTTAATACAAACGATAATACACCTGCCATTGTTCACATTCGTGCGGTGCGTGGCAACAAGGTGCGCATTGTTGCACTGCCAAAAGGATTTGGCAGTGAAAACATGAGCGCGCTCAAAATGTTCACTCCCTCTGCGACAGAAGATGATATTGTAAATTTTGTACTTGATACCGTTATAAAGGCAGGCTCAAATCCATGTCCGCCGATATGCGTTGGCGTTGGTATTGGCGGCGATTTTGAAGGATGTGCAATCCTTGCCAAAGAGTGCTTTTGCCGAAAACTTGACGATGTAAATGAAAATGAAAAGTACGCAGCGCTTGAAAAACGTATACTTGATGAAATCAATAAGACCGATATCGGACCGCAGGGATTTTCAGGTGATACAACCGCGCTTGCGGTAAAAATTGCAGCTGCTCCCACACATATTGCGGGGCTTCCTGTTGCTGTTAATATAAACTGCCATGTGATAAGGCACAGAGAAACAGAGATTTAAAAAAACGCCGCCGTCAAGCGGCGTTTTTTGCGAGGTAAAAATGCTGAAGTTGTATAAAAGTGATATTTTAGACGGTGAAAGCGACCACGATGCATCACAGCGATTGATACGTCTTTGCGCAAAAGAGCTTTGCGCAGTTGATGCGCCCGTTGTTTTAAAGGGCGAGAGCGGCAAGCCGTATTTTGCCGATCTGCCGATAAAATTCAGTGCAAGCCATAGCGGCGGCAGAGTGATTTTAGCCGTGTCCGATAGAGAAATCGGTGCGGATATTCAAAAGGTAAATCCAAGGTCGGTGCGCGTGGCAAAACGCTTTTTTACCGAGCGCGAATGCGAGTATGTCGGTGATAATTGCGAGCGCTTTTTTGAAATCTGGACAAAGAAAGAAGCTTATGCAAAGTGGCATGGCAAAGGTCTCGCCGCTACAATGGAAGTTGATGTAACTAAACTTGAGTTTTATACCGAAACAGACTGCGATTACGTCATCGCAGTCTATGAAAAGGTAAATTAAAGTTTACATTACTATGCTAAGTACACCCGCATGTCATTCTGAGCGAATGCGAAGAATCTGAAAACCTTGATGAAATCAAGGTTTTTCTCCAAAAGACGAGCCTACGGCTCGCAGATCCTTCACTGCGTTCAGGATGACAGATAGAGAGATAAACTTATATTTATATTATCATACGTAAAATATATAATACAAAGTATTACGGTAAAGGAGAAAGGCAATGTACGAATACAGAAACCCATATATACTTGATTTTAGCAATATTAAATACTATGGAGATGTACACAAAATCATAAAAGAGGCGTTTGACTTTCCCGACTACTATGGCGAAAACTGGTCAGCTTTTTGGGATTGTTCAAAAGGTCTTGTTGGGGATCCCATCCATATACAAATTTGGGGAATGGACAGGTTTCAAAAGAATTTCCCCGAGAGTTGTGCGAAAATGTTTGAGATTCTTGAACGTCTTCGCCATTGGAACGATGACAGATATATTAATGACATTTCGATTGAAATCATGCAGGAATAAAAATATATACCAATACAGTAACACCCCCGAGGGGTGTTATTTTTTTATCCCGTCCATACAGAAATTTCTTTAAAACTTTCCGAATTTTCCCGGATTTGGTGTGTTATAATAATAATGCGCGATACAGAAATATCTGTGTCGCGTGCGGTGAGAACGCATTTTAGCCGAAAGGAGGAACAACAAATGGAAAGCGAAAATAAAGCAGTTGCTACAGCAGAAGAAGTGCTGGAAAGATTAACTCAGATACTCCGCCGGGAAGAGACCGAGGACAGCGTTATAAAACTGCGCGAGGAAACAAAAACCACCGAAGAAGATGGGCGTGTTATTGTGGAGCGCGGCGAGCGGCTCGAAGTTGTAAAACTTCGCCCACGTCTTTCTGATGTGACGAAAGCAGCCGAGCTTATCGGAAAGCACTACGGTCTTTTTGGCGAGCGGCTTGAGGGCAGCATTGCACTTCCGCTTATTATCTGCGGTGAGGATGAATTAAAGTGACAAAAAAGCAGTTTTTGCCCGACATTGTCGGTGGCGGCTATGCAGAGTTCTGGCGGACACGCAAGCGCTACCGCGTTGTCAAGGGCTCCCGCGCTTCTAAAAAGAGCAAAACTACGGCACTTTGGTACATCTATCATCTTTTAAAGCACCCACAGGCAAACCTTGTTGTGGTGCGCCGGACATATCGCACGCTTGAGCGCTCTGCCTTTTCCGAACTTAGGTGGGCTATAAAACGGCTTTCTGCCGAAGAATACTTTGATTTTAAGAGCGCCCCGCTTGAAATCATTGTAAAGGCTACCGGACAGAGGATATTTTTTGCAGGGCTTGACGATCCGCTGAAACTTACTTCGCTCACGGTTTCGTGCGGAGTTCTTTGCTGGATGTGGATTGAGGAAGCGTATGAGGTGGACAGTGAAGATGCTTTTAATACGCTTGATGAGAGCATCCGCGGCGAGGTGCCAAAAGGTCTTTTTAAGCAGATTACGCTGACATTTAACCCTTGGAGCGAAAACCATTGGCTGAAAAAGAGGTTTTTTGATCGCTCATCGCCCGATGTGTTTACATTGACGGTAAATTACAAGGTAAACGAGTGGCTCGATGCGGCAGATTTGCGCGTATTTGAGGAAATGAAAATCCGCGATCCCGAGCGTTACCGCGTTTGCGGTCTTGGAGAATGGGGAGTTGGCGGAGGACAGTTTTTCTCAGAGTTTCGCAGCGACGTGCATATCATTTCGCCAAAGCCGCTTGTGCGCGGTGCACGCATTTACCGTGCCATTGACTACGGTCTTGATGCGCTGGCGTGCTTGTTTATCGAAGTTGATGCAGCGGGATATGCCACGGTTTTTAAGGAAGTTTACGCGCATGACCTTATCGTTTCTGCGGCGGCAGAGGCGATAAGGGAGGCGAGCGCAGGGCTTGAAATTTATCGCACACTTGCTCCGCCCGATCTCTGGTCACGCCAAAAGGACAGCGGCAAGAGCATAGCCATGCTTTTTGAGGAGCACGGCGTACCGCTTTGCGCCGCTGACAACAATCGCATTGGCGGTTGGATGGCGCTTAAAGAGTGGCTCAAGGTGTTTGTAAATGACGGAGGCGAGGACTCAAAGCTGAAAATCAGCCGTGATTGTGAAAATCTCATTCGTTGCCTGCCGTCCCTTCTTTCAGACAAAAAGCGCATCGGTGACTGCGCTACAGAACCGCATGAGATAACGCATCTCCCTGATGCGCTTCGCTATTTTGCCGTAATGAAGACGGATGCGCCAAAACAAAAAAGCGGTGTATCCATTAGTGATTTTACCGGTAAAAACAGAAGAAAAAACAGATTTTAATGGAGATTTTATAGAT
>SVRG01000088.1 GCA_015064965.1 Oscillospiraceae bacterium | reverse complement strand
TGATCATACGGTCGCAAACAGCCTGTGCCTCGGAGAGAATATGCGTGCTAAGGATAACGGTATGGTTTTTACCAAGTGCGCGGATAAGATTGCGAACTTCAATGATCTGCTTTGGGTCAAGACCAACGGTGGGCTCGTCCAGAATAATGACCTCGGGGTCGCCGATAAGCGCTGCCGCAATGCCAACACGCTGCTTATATCCCTTGGAAAGATTGCGGATAAGACGGTCCCTCACATCACGGATTTTTACTACGGAGCAGATCTCGTCAAGATGTGCTTCACGCGGAAGATCGCATGCGCGAAGCTCGTAAACAAAGTTAAGATACTCATTTACCGTCATTTCCATGTAGAGCGGAGGCTGCTCGGGCAGGTATCCAATCTTCTTTTTCGCTGCCTCGGGATTCTCCAAAATCTCGTCGCCGTCAACATATACACTGCCAAAGTTTGAGGAAATATATCCGGTAATTATATTCATCGTGGTCGATTTTCCTGCACCGTTGGGGCCGAGAAAACCAACTATTTCGCCCTTGCCAATGTGAAAGCTGATGTCGGCAAGCGCAGTATTTGAGCCGTATTTTTTTATCAAGTTTTCGACTTTTAGCATCGTAAAACTCCTTTTAAGAATTATTCATAATATTATATCATACGGAGCAAACAAAAGCAACAAGTATACTGTGAAACTTTTGTGTAATACAAAAAAGAGGGATTAAAGATCCCTCTTTTTGCTTATTTTATCAATGTTGCGGTGCTTGTCGCTCCGTCCCACTTAATATCTTCGTTTGCAACACCGAGTGCATTTGCTATCGCACGTACCGGCAGATATGTGCGGTCATTTTCGATAATCGCAGGTGAGTCAAGCGCAACAGTCTGACCGTTTACTGTCATTGAAGGGGCGTCAATCGTCACAACGATCTCAACAGTATCGTTTGTGAGTGTCGCGGTACGTGTATCCGCATCCCACTTGATGCCCTCATTTGCTACGCCAAAAGTGTTGGCGAGGAAGCGAACGGGCAAAAGAGTGCGGTTGTTGCGATTGATAGGTGCTGCATCAATGGGGCGTGCAAGCCCATTTACATACGCAGTAGCCGAACCGATAGTAAGCTCCAGCGTGGTTCTTCCCTCGGCGGTGGCAACATACGGAGCATGCTCTACGCTGTCGCCGGTTGCGAGATTGATAACTTCTCCCGCGCCAAAAATATCAAAGTTCTTTACGGCTTCACCGGAAAGGAACGCAGTGCATCCCTCGTCAACGATGATTCGGTAGTGGTATTCATTGCCGGGCTTGGTCATGAACACTACTTTGTCAGTAACCATTAGTGTTGCGCCGGATGTAACATGAATTGTGTTTTGCACATTCTCCTGGAAAAGAATTATATCGTCAAACACTATGTCACTTTCAATAGTAAAAGTTGCACCGCTTGCCATTTTAAATGCGCAGGCAGGGTTTGTTGCAGGCGCAGGGTTTTTATGATCCACGCCTCCGTAAACCGAGGTAAATGTAACAGGTCCTTCAACCTTGGGGAAGCTATAGTTTCTGGAAATATAAGATTTTCCGACAGTTACTATAGTGCCGCCGCGAGGAATCAGCGAAACAAGTCCGCTTGAAAGTGAGCCGAGCGACTTTTTGGGAGTTTGTGCTGTAAGGCCGTCGTTTTCGTCATTGCCATTTGAGTTGTGGAAAACCGCAACCGCTCACCGTCCGCCGGTGCATCGGGGTCAACCTCAACTTTTTCGTAAATCTTCACGTTTTCTCCGATTGTGATTTCGCCCTTGCCGGTAATGTTTGAAAAAACACCGCCGTTGATAACCGCTACGCCGCCCTTGTTAACAACGATGTTCCAATAATAATCCTTGTTGGTCTGGCAAACGATTTTTTCTGTGATATTCAGAACACCGCCGTCCTCAACGATAATGGTATTCTGATTTGCCTCCTGAAATAGGATAATATCGTCAAAAGTTACTTCGCTTTGAATGGTAAGCGATGCTCCGCTCGCCATTTTGAACGCGCAAGCAGGATTGTTTGCAGGCTTTGGATTCTTATAGTCCACACCGCCGTAAACCGAAGTAATTGTAAGAGGTCCGCGCATTCTTGGAATAGTATAGTTACCTCCAAGATATGACTTGCCGGTAACAACCATGGTACCGCCGCTTTCAAGCAGGCTCATAATGCCGTTTCCGGTAAATGTGCTCCATGTCTTTTTAGGGGTATTGGGTGTAAGTCCGTCATTTTTGTCATCACCTGTGCTTGTGCTGAGGTATACAACGTTTTCGTTTGCAAATGCGCTGATAGATGCAAAAGAAATCAACATAAGCATAGCAATAAGGAAACTAAAAACTCTTTTCATATTTGCCTCCAAGTACTTTTTACATATAAATTCTACCATTTTTTCCACCACCGGTCAACCAAAAACAAACGTAATAATTTACAGCAAAAATATTAAATTGTAACACATCTTTTTTGCAATCATATTCTGCTATCGAGGAGGCAAAAAGCCTCCCGAAAGGAGAAACCCTATGAATAACAACTGCCTTTGCGGTCTTTTTGATAACAACTGCACATGGATCATAATCCTTGCGCTCATCATTCTCTTCTGCTGCAATAACAACACCGGTTATAGCAACGGTTGCGGTTGCGGCTGCTAAGTCCATAAAAAATGGCTTCCCATTAGGGAAGCCATTTTATTTTACTTTTTATTGCATGTACAGTTTTTTTCACCGCAGGAAGCTGAATGTGGACAACCTATACATTTATTACCGCTTTTCTTTGCCTTGTAGACATAACCGCCTGCGATACCGATAATCAAAGCGATAACTGCGATAATAATAATATTTTCTAACATTTTATTCTACCTTTTTCTTAAGCTCGTATTCTGCCTTAAGTTTCTTTTGCGAGTTTACGGAAATTGCAGTGATAATAGCAGCCGTAGCAATTATCGCAACAAGACCGCCAAAGAAGCCGGTGCCAAGTGCGCCGGTGGTAATCAAAGTACCGACCTGATATACTACAAAGCCTACGGTAAATCCAACCGCAAACTGAAGTCCGATTCCGGCCCAGAGCCATTTTGCGCTCTTCATCTCCGCGTTCATTGCGCCAATTGCCGCAAAGCAAGGAGGAGTGAAAAGATTGAACATGAGGTATGCAAGCGCAGCAACACTTGTAATACCCATCACTGCCTGAACATCCGCACCTGCTCCCTCAAGCATTGCAAGCTCATCAAGGTCAAAGAAGTTGGAAATGCCAAAGCATACCGCAAGCGTACCTACAACGTTTTCCTTTGCGATAAAGCCGGTAACTGCCGCCGCAGCAAGCTGCCACGAAAGAATACCTACAACAGGAACCAACACGTATGCAAACGGACCGGCAATGGATGCAAGAATTGAACTGCTCTCCATGCCCTCTTCTACTGCGGCAAAACTCCATGTAAACGACTGCATGATCTGCACTGCAGTATTGCAGAGAAGAATAATTGTCGCCGCCTTAACTATGTAGGACCAGCCGCGCTGGCACATCGACTTGAACGCGCCCCAGATGCTCGGGAACTTATATTCGGGAAGTTCGATGATAAAGAATGACTTTCTCGCCTTGTACGCTGTAACCTTGTTAACAAGCAGCGCGCAAAGGAAGATAAGAACGATACCTACAAGATACATCGTAGGACCTACCCAAGGAGCATCGTCAAAGAATGCTCCGCCAAAAAGTGCAATAACAGGAAGCTTTGCACCGCAGGGCATAAACGGAGCAAGCATTGCAGTTGCTCTGCGTTCGCGCTCGTTACGGATAGTGCGCGATGCCATAACGCCGGGAACTGCACAACCGGTGGTGATTACAAAAGGAATAACGGATTTACCGCTGAGTCCAACCTTTTTGAAAATGGGGTCAAGCACAACTGAAGCGCGCGCCATATAGCCGCAGTCTTCAAGAAGTGCAATGAGGAAGTACATTACCATAACGAGCGGCAAAAATCCGATAACCGCTATTGCGCCGCCGATAACACCGTCAATAAGCAGTGCATAAAGCAACGGATTTGCGTTTGCAAACATTTCGCCGATAGCACCCTGAACACCCTCTAGAATTCCTACAAGCCAGTCAGCAAGCCACACTGCGGGGCCTGCCTGCGATACCCAGAACACCGCATACATCACAAGTGCAAAAAGCGGAATTCCAACCCACTTGTTTGTGATTACCGCGTCGATCTTATCCTGGAAATTCTTTTCGTTTGTACGCACTTTGCGCTTTTCAACTGCTTTAACAATCTTGTTTACAAACTCAAAGCGCTTTCTGTCCGCAGCTTCAACCGCCTTTTTATCGGTGAGGTCTATATCACCTTGAATATAAGGTGCCTTCTGTCCCTTGCCGATAACTTCTACCGCCGCAGCAACCACCTTGTCAAGTCCTTCTCCCGAGAGAGAAACAGTATCTACCACAGGGCAACCAAGCTTTTCAGAAAGTGCTGCGGTATCAATCTTTGTTTCCTTTTTCTCGTTGATATCCGACTTGTTGAGCGCGACAACCATAGGTATGCCAAGTTCAAGAAGCTGTGTTGTGAAAAACAAGCTGCGGCTTAAGTTGGTAGCATCCACGATGTTGATAATGGCATCGGGATTCTCATTCTTAACATATGAGCTTGTTACGCTCTCCTCGGATGTAAAAGGCGACATTGAGTATGCGCCGGGAAGGTCAACGGCGATGATTTCTACGCCGCCGGTATACACCTTTTTAATCGGATGCGTTTTTTGTTCAACTGTAACGCCTGCCCAGTTGCCAACCTTTTCACTTGAGCCGGTCAGCGCGTTGTACATTGTGGTCTTACCGCTATTCGGATTGCCCGCCAAAGCAATTCTCATATTGGAGTTCCTCCCTGTGGTTATATAAATCTTTTGATATGCAGTTCAATTAGCCGTGGCTAACTTGAGGGTAAAAAACTAATCAGCGGATTAGTCTTTTTCTTTTTCAGACGATGATTGCTTCTGCAAGCTGATTGTCGATGTTGTATCTTCCGTCTTTGATGGAAACAATACAGCTGCCCCCAAGGTGAGAAATCACCGTAATGGGTTCACCACTGTAACAACCAAGCGAAAACAAAAACGCATCGAGTTCTTCATCATCGGTCTCTATCCGCTGAATAATATATTCTTTTCCTTCTTCTGCGGCAATCAAGTTCATAATGTCCCTCAACAAATTCTTAAGCGTTAGCATAGGCTAATCGTAAGCTTTAAAAATAATTAGCCTCTGCTAACTCGACATAAATATAACACTGTTCAAAGCATTTGTCAATACTTTTTTTGAAAATTATTCCAAAAAAACAGAACCTCTTACGGTTCTGTTTTTTCGTTTGCTTCAAATTCAAATATCGTGCGGAACACACCAAGACAATACTCATGATACTCCGCAGCGCTTTTTTTATTCCACATGCTGGAAAGCGGGCTCATTTCGCGCACGCAAAGCAAAGTATCATCATCAAGCCGCTCCATCATTGGAAAATATTTGCCAAACGGAGTGTCCTTTATGCGAATACTGTGCTCATCATAAGCATCTGCAGGAGTGTAACCAAGCACCTCTTCAAGCCGCATGAAGCCGGAGCGTTCCTCGCCGTTTTCATCCTCTACGTAAACGCTTTTATAAAGTTCGGGAGTAAGCAGGCAAATCACGGTATCACCCGCCCACATGTGCTGCTCAAAAGCCTCATAGTTTGCGGAGAACACCTCATAGTTTACCATTGCGGTATCGCCAATCTCTGCCTTTTTCGCCGCAATCTCCTCGTCAGAAAGAATGTACAGATCCACTAGCGCAACCTGGTTTATACCGTCACCGTTACGGTCGGGGGCAATTTCTGCAAACGCGCTTCTGAAATTGAGTTTGTCTGTCTGACCGAACTTATACGGTCCCGCATACATAACGGAAATGTCGGGCTTATCGTTTGAGCACATCTGCAATGTGCATACCAAGAGAACCACAACAAAAAACAAAACAATTATCACTGTCCACTTATTGTGATACCAGAAATTATCAAGCTTTTTGAAAAACTTATTGCCGGGCTCATATTTAGGAACAATTTTTTCATCATTGCTCATGCTTTTCTTCCCTCCCTATCAAATCCGTGTACCCAATCGGACAGGCAATAATATAAAAGATATATTATTGAACTGATTATCCAAGTTATCGGATACGCCATGAAAATATAGCCGATTTCGCCGACAAAATGCATTACGGTCATAACGTATATAAGCCTGAATACACACCATATTCCAAGCATAATGCTCATCGGGACAAACGCCTTGCCTGCGCCGCGGCAAACTGCCGCAACCGAGTGCGAAAAGGCAAGTAAAAAGTAAAACGGAGCCGTTGTTCGCGCATGCATAACGCCAAGTTCTATCACTCTCGGGGTTTCGTCAAAAACTGCCATAAGCTGCGGCGAAAGAATATAGTAAAATACTCCGATTATCTCAGCCAGCACCATTGCCGAAAGTATTCCAAACCGCGCACCTTTTTTAGCGCGGGAATACTCTCTTGCGCCAAGGTTTTGCCCGATAAAAGTAGTGAGTGCCATGTTAAATCCGGTTATCGGCATAAAGGCAAATCCCTCGATCTTCGCCTGCGTACCGAATGCCGCCATTGCAAGTTTGCCAAAGGAATTTACTTGGGATTGAAGCACAACATTTGCAAACCCGATAACCGAGTTTTGTACGCCGGACGGCAATCCGTAGCGTACGATTTCACAAAGAATTTCTGTATGAAAACGTATTTTTGAAAACTCAACGCGATATTCCGAATCTTTCTTGCAAAGATAGCACAAGCAAAGAATAACGCTTGACGCTTGCGAAATAACAGTTGCTATCGCAGCAGATTTTACCCCCCAATGGAACACACCGACAAACAAATAGTCGAGAATTACATTCAATACCGAAGAAAAAATCAAGTAATAAAGCGGACGGCGGCTATCGCCGAGCGCGTTCATGATGCCGCGGCAAATGTTATACATTACCATCGCAATCGCGCCAAAAAAGTAGTATCTGAAATACTCAACTGCATGCGGAAGTACATCATAATCCACATTCATCCAGTGAAGGAATGTCGGGGTGAACAACACACCAAACACTGTGAGAAAAACTCCGCTTACAATTCCCAAAGCAAGATTTGTATGAATGGCGTGAGAAACTCTTTCTCTTTGTCCAGCTCCAAAATACCTTGAAATTACAATGCCGGCGCCAACCGCCAACCCTTCAAAAAAGCTTATCATTAAAAAAATAAGATTTCCCGACGAGCTGACTGCAGCAAGCGCCTCGGTGCCCAAAAACTCGCTGACTATAAATGAGTCGGCAGTATTATATAATTGTTGAAAAACTTGACTCAAAAAGACAGGCAAAGCAAACTTAAAAATCACCAGATAGGGATTTCCTTTTGTCATGTCAACCGACTGCCCTTTTGAATGTGACACAAAACGCATGGTTGAAACCTCGAAAATGTTGTTATACCCATTGTATCACATAAACTTCCCAAAAGCGATAGTTTTAACAAAAAAACAACTCCCCGAGGGGAGTTGTTTTTGTATTAGCAATTAGTTGAAGTATTCTTCAGCTGCATCTGCATATGCAAGGATCGCCTTTACTACATACGAGAGGTTATCT
>SVRG01000087.1 GCA_015064965.1 Oscillospiraceae bacterium | reverse complement strand
TCGCCGTCGGACGAGAAATTATCGACGGTAAGGTTCTTAACGGTACCGCCGTATACGTATCCGAAAAGACCCATAGCGTCTTTATAGTAGGTTCCGTCGTAGTCACCCTTGATTTCCCAAGTATTCTGGTAGAAATTGGAAATGGTGTGACCCTGACCATCAAAGGTTCCTTCGAAGGACTTAACGGTGCTGTCGCCATCTTTATAATAATATCCGATGGGGTGGAAAATCTTTGCTACATTATTATTTTTGCTTTCGCCGTCGGCAAGGTTTATATCCGCAAGAAGCTTTACGGT
This sequence comes from Oscillospiraceae bacterium, assembly GCA_015064965.1. Lineage (GTDB taxonomy): Bacteria > Bacillota > Clostridia > Oscillospirales > CAG-272 > UMGS902. The sequence goes on along the minus strand of SVRG01000087.1, from coordinate 7,386 downwards.
TTTGTCTTCAAAGGAATCTCTATCGATATCTTCCGCCATACCGCCGACGATTTGACCAAAAGCGGCAAGCTGATCGGCGTTGGCAATGGTGTACTCGGTTGTTGTTTCGGTTCGTGCTTTAGAATTTGTGTACCACGAATAATCGTAATTACCCTTCCAACCTGCCTCGGTATCTGCGACAATGGCTACCTCGGAGAAGGAGGCCATGGCGACAGAGACCTCGCCGGTTACGGGGTCGTAGGTGAAGGTGTTGTGGGCGGAAAGGTCGGCGGCGCTGTTTACAAGGGTCATAACCTTGTTGGTGCCGTCTTCCACATGGTAAAGGGTATAGTTACCCATATTAAGTCCCTTGGGGAGGATTTGTCCGAGGTTTACGACGATGGGGGTAGTATTATCCTCCGAAACGCCGTCTACGTGAACGTCGACGGGAATAAGTATCTCGTTGTTAACAACGGTGATATCGCTGGTGGTCTTTTCAAGGGGTGTTACCATAAGGGTGACGCGGTCGGCACCGTCCTCAAGCAGAGTGCCTGCGGGAAGGGTTGCCGAAACTCCCACACCCTGAAGGGTCACGTCCTTGGCAGCAGCGCCGTTTACGTTTTCAACCTCTGCAGAAACGGTATCTCCGCTGAGAATTATGGGAAGCTCTGCGGCGGAGTCGTAATTTGCACCGAAGGAGTCCTCCTCGAAGGGTGCCTGAGACGCAAGGGCAGTTATACCGAAGCTGCCTGCAGTCTCGTTCTGATAGTCGTTGCCTGCGGTGGTGATCATGGTCATTGCAAGGGTGAGCACGACCTCGGAATTGGGATGATAAGGATTCTGCTGACCGTCGGCCATAAGAGTTCCCTTAATAACGTGATCGTCACGGAGAACGTTTGAAAGCAGACCGAGGGTTGCCATATTCTGAAGGTCGGTTCGGTCGTTTATCTTGATTCCGTCGGTGGCGTAGTGAACGTTTATGACCTCGGCAAGCTTGCCCACCGCCGTTTCGGGGGTGATGGCCAGCTTATAGTTAAGGGCGAGGCTGCCTGAGTTCTTGATCTTTATGTATTTAACGTCGGTATAGCCGGGCTCCCAGTTATCATAGCTGAAGATGGTGTTATAATCGGGATCTTCGACGTTGTGCCAGGTGCCGTTATCAAGGTCATCAGTCCAATACATCTCAACGTCGATGTTACCCGAAACGATGATGTTGTTTCCTGAGGAGATATTATCTGTAAACCAGGCGAAGGTGGTTCCCACCAGCATAGATACCGAAAGCATCAGCGCAATGAGACTTTTTATAAGAGCTGATTTATTTTTTGTCATTTTTCACACACCTTTATATATGAAAGAGATTTTCTTCAAATAGCAACCAAAGGGCACAAGCGGTGGATTGTGCCCTTTGGTTGCTTCCCAACCCCTCGGAGGAGGGGTCGGGAAGACTTTAAGTGATTGATTTAGGGGATAACGATGCTACCGTTGCCAAGGTCGATATCATCCATAAGAACAGGATTTTTGCCCTCAGCAATAGCCTGCATTAACTCTTCTGTAGAATAAACAGGAGTGAAGACGGTATTGTCGGTTTCAATGGTGCTGGTATTTGAAGCGAAGTTATAAGTAACGGTATTAACGTTAACGAACTCCTTAGTCTCGGGATTGGTGAGGCGGAGCATAACTACGAAATCGGCATCGGTGAGGTCGGTTGTGCTCTCGGGGTTAACTCCAACGCCGCAGAGGAACTGGCCCACAAATCCAACAACACCTTCATAGGTCCAGGGTATCTCGACAACGGAGCCGAGAAGAGGAATCTCTACGTTGGTCTCAACCTCGGGGTTGAAGAAGCCTACCCAACCGTAGGAGCCATAGTTGCCGCCAAGGGCGATAGAGCCTTCAGGAAGGGAGGTAAGCTTGTCAGACTTAAGCATTACATAGTAATCGCATTCCCACTCTCTGTACTTAGAGTCCTTAACGGTATCGCTGTCATGAGGAGCAACAAACTTATAAACGGCATCTAAATCCTGCTCGCCGATGGGGATAAAGCCATCAAAGCCTTTCCATGTCTCGGTGTCACCTTCTGCGGTTCCCCATTTACCTGCATAAGTAGCCGAAACATCGGTTACAACAGCCTGAGGAATGACCTCGTCGGTGTATGCAGGAGCTTCGCCGTCATAAACAACGGTGAAGGGGCTAAAGGAAGTGGTCGTAAATACGAGGATACCGTTAGAGTTGCTATAAGAGATATAGTCGATCTGCTGATTCTTGTGGTAAAGCTTGATGTTTCCGAGGTTTGTACCGATATGAGCGGTAACGGTTATAGGCGTGGTGTTACCGGCCTTGATACCTTCAACGGTAATGTCAAGAGTAGTTGCCTCTTCGTTAGAACCAACGGGAACGGAAGAGTCAGCTTCGCTGAGCTTCTTGATATCAATTTCGATCTCATCAGCATTGGGATCAACCGCATCCTTGGGAACGTCTACAGAGCCCTGAGAAGCATATTCACCCTCGTCGTTAAGCTCGGGAGAATAAAGGTGGATTTCATAGTTGGTGGTGTTTCCGGTTTTATCAACAGCCTTATTACCGGTAACGATCGAGGGGAAGGTAATGTTGGGATAAACGGCCTCGGTATCGTAGTCAGAGCCGAAGGAGTCAGATTCAACGGTATCCTGAGTAGCGATAAGGTTGATTCCGAAGGTGATGGAAGGAACGTCGGTTCCGTTATGGTTTGCCTCATTTCCTACGGTGGTGGGCATCCAGAGAGCCATACCTACGACCTTAGTGGCGGTAGCGGTGCCCTTAGCGGTAAGGTGCTCGGCGCTCATACCGAAGCTTGCCTTAAGGTTGGTGCCCTCCATAGCGAGGATCTGATCTCTGGTAGCGCCAACGGGTACGAGAGCGGTCTTGATGTGGTCGGAGAGAAGGAATTTTTCTCCTTCCTGATTCTTTCCTTCTACTTCTTCGTATACGTCGGCAGAAAGCTTGTACTTAAGAGCGAGAGAGCCTTCGTTTACAACCTTGAAATAAGCGACCTTAGTAAAGCCGGGTTCCCAAAGATTGTAGCCGAAAACGTCGGTAGTAGAGCCGACCTTTACCCACTCGTCGCTGTTAACGTTGCCTGCAACGGCGGCGTCGTAGGTGTAGTAAAGCTCTACGTCGAGGTTTCCGGACTGAATTACGTTCTGCGCGGAAGTAACCGAATCGGTGAACCAAGCGAAGGTAGAGCCTACGAGCAGAGACACGCAAACTACTAAAGAAAGTAAGCTTGCGAGCAATGCTTTTTTAGTTGATCTTGCTTTCACTTTGTTTTCCTCCTTAAAGGTAGATTAAACAGAAATCGTTCTATTCGGAAGCTTTTTGCGATCTTATTATTGGCCTCTAAGATCTAAATTTGGAATTCCGTTCCGAAATCTCCGCCGACGCCCTTGTGCATATTGCACAAAAAAGTCGACAAAGCCCCCCCCCCCGATGGTCATTTTGACCAAATCGAGGAGAGGCTTCAAATTTTTTCCTGTTTTCTTCTGGATTATAACACTTTTTCCCCTAAAAGTCAACCGCTTTTTATAGTGTTTACTACACCGTAAAACGGCATATTTTGTGGTCGTAAAAGAAAGCAGAAAACCCGCGGAAACGGCGGGTTACCACGAGTTTTCTCAGATCGGATCAAAAGCTTTAAATTATTCAGCCTTTTCGTAATAAAGACCATAGGTGGCGGTCAAAACGACCTTGGGGAGGCTGCCCATGAATCAATTCACCTACAACATATAACAATTGAATGTTATAGGTCAATTATTTTTTCTTTTTTGAAATCAAAATCGTCACGGCAGAAACGCCTGCGCCTGCTACAGCCGCTAACGCAACCCAAAGCAGCCACCAATACGAAGGCTTTTCTCCCTGCTGTTGCTCTTCTCCTTGGTCTTTGCCGTTATTACTTTGATTTTCGTTGACCGTTTGATCTTCCTTTTCTTCTTCGGTCACATCTTCAGATGAGGACAAACCGCACCGCAAACATTTTCCGTCCTTATCAAAATCGTGGCCAAGTGCTTTTTCAATTTCCTTTTCAGACTCTTTACATACCAAACACTTACGCTCTCGATAGCCCTCTTCCGTACAAGTCGGCTCTGTTTCCTCCCATTCACCAACCTGATGACCCGTAGCAACTATCTCTTTTGTTTCTTTCTCTTGACATATTGAGCATGCTCGCTCGGCCTTTCCCGTTTCTATGCAGGTTGCTGCTTTTGAAATTTTCCAATCTCCAAAGATGTGGGTATGACCGTCTTCCGCAAGCTTTGCAATGCTCTGCGTTTCTGTTTCGTTACAAACTTTGCACTTGCGTTCTGATTTTCCCTCGGCAGTCGTCGTAGGTTCCTTTACTGTTGTCCATTTGCCCCAAGTATGTCCCTCTGCAGGAATGGTGGTAATATCTTTCTTTGCGTCACATCTTGTACAATGGTGTGATTTGCTACCGGCTCCTGTACAGTCTGCCGCCTCATCTACCGTCCATTTTGTTTCATAATCGTGGTTTAATGGGTCAACATTTTTCGAGTCTATATGATGACATACAGAGCATTCTCTGTTTTGCGTACCGCTTGTCGTACAATCAGCCTTCTTTACGGTGCTCCACTGACCGTAAGAATGGGTTATGTTCCTTTTTGCTTTACAAATATTGCATTCTGTGTCACACGAATTATCGTATGTATGCTGCGTCTGTCTTATAGCTTTACAAACATTACAATCAGTATCACAAGCATTATCATATTTGTGGTCGGGAACATCTCTATTTAATCCGCAACCGTTGCACTCAGCATCACAGTCATTACTATATTCGTGAGGCGCACCCACAGGACAACTATTATAGTGCCAGGTGGCATCCCACATATCATCATTATGATATTGCTTCGTTATGTTAGATTTATCGGTTTCGCCGCCTAAATACCAAACAGTATTTAAAGATTCGCAATCATCAAAAGCAGCAATATCGATACTTTTTAATGTTGTTGGAACGACGATTTCTTTTAATGATACGCAACCGCTAAAACAATATTTTTCTATTTTCTCAATCCCCTGGGGTATGCTTATTTTTGCTATTTTAGAACAGCCATTAAATGCTTGCCAACCAATAGTTTTTAGTTTTTTCGGCATTGCTACCGTTTCTAACTGTTTGCAACTTTCAAATGCTTCATTTCCTATGCTTGTTATTGAGTCAGGAAGAATTACGCTTGTAATTTCAGTTCTAGCAAAAGCAGCTGTACCTATTTTAACGACAGGATATCCTTCTATTGTTGCTGGTATTACAACATTTTTTGCTCCATACTTATTGTATGAGGTAATGGTAACCTCGCCGGGAGCATATACCGTATAAGTAAAATCACCATCCGTTGATGCGCTTGCGGGCACGCAAAATAACGATATCATCAGCAACACCATAATCACTATTATTCCTATTGATTTTTTCATACATATCCCTCTTTGAATAAAAAATGCGTAGCCGAAGCTACGCACGAAAAACGCAGCTCTGACTGTTGCTACACAGTTCATTCCGGACGGGATATGAAATCAAAGCATACATTTTTACCAAAGTATGCCCGTCTGCGAAAATATTAAACTGTGTAGCATAATTATTATAACACGAAATTTAAATAAATCAAATAGTTTATTGCTTTATTATCTTGACATATAGAAAAAAATGTTTAGAATAAGTTTAAAACAAAACCGAGGTATTTAAATGACAAAAGAACTATTTATTGATGCTTTAAACAAAAACAGTGAAAAAATATATATGGCTTACAACAAACTACAGCTATTTAAGGAACTATGCAATTTATGTGCAAACAGAAAGCCTTATGAAAATGTTTTGAACAAACATTCCTATTTTTGGGCTTGTACAATAGATAGTCTTAAACATAGTTTGATTTCTGAGGTGGCACATGTATTCGATGAGCACGACGACAGCATAGGTTTGCGCAAACTCACAAATGTCTATCAACAAAACCCCCTTTGGACACAATCTTGGTGCTCTGAGCATGAAGAAAAACATTCCAATTTAGTAAAAAGCATAAATGATATATATGAATCAAGTCACGATGATCGCATCAAACTAAAAACATTTAGAGATAAATTTTCTGCCCACTATGATAGAAGAGTTTTATCCGGCAAGGTAGATGTATCGGATTTTACTTGGGGATGTTTTGAAGATTTAATATCCATCGCCGCAGAAATAATTGAACGCCTGTCTGTTACCACTCAAGGCATAGGAATTGAATACGTAGACCACGCTAGTTATGACACGCGAAAATTAATTAAATGTATACAACGCGGTATGGAAACCAAACCCAAAGATGCGCTATAATCACCTAACATATCTTGCAGTAATCATATAAAAACCCCACAGATTTCTCTGTGTGGTTACTTTTGATTTGATTTTGCGGTTTTGATTGAGGCGATAAGTAAAATTCGGATCGTAGAACAGGTTTTATCGATAGATTTATAGGTTGTTTCATCAATGTAGTCAGCCTTTAAAAGCATTTCAAGCCATTTACCCGTTTCATTGGCTTCTTTTAAAGCAATCTCAAGTTTAGCAATGAAGTCTGCACGGCTATGGCCGTATTTGCTTTCTGCTATATTTGCGCAAACACTTGTAGCGCTTCTACCAATTTGATTTGAAATAACCGTTTCGTGTTTAGACCTTAATTCTTTTGTCAGCTTCAAAATATCAACCGATAATTGCATAGACAAATCAGAAAGCTTATCTTCTTTCATTGCTATCACCCCGTTTATATTACAAATTATACCATATATTTGCGCGAAGCGCAACCTCATTGGGCGTTAGCCCACATCGTTTGTGCGAAGCACTACACTGTTTGCCGAAGGCAACATCGTTTACACCGTAAGGTGTAACATCGTTGATGCGTAGCATCACATCGTTTACGGCGTAGCCGTAATATCGTTTTGTGTCCGCATTTGGATAACGATGTTCTCGCCCTGCTCGAAATGATGTTGACCGCAAGCGGTCAAACGATGTTGTGTCCACAGGACACAAACACAAAAAAGACAGACTGTAAAGTCTGTCTTTTTTGGTGTTGGCACCTTCCTATTTTCCCGGGCAGCTGCCCGCCAAGTATCTTCGGCGCAAGTGAGCTTAACTTCCGTGTTCGGGATGGGAACGGGTGGACCCTCACCGCAATCAGCACCAACTATATTCGGTTGTGACTTTTAATCACACCCTAAAAACTGAACAAAGATGAATGTTAGACGAAGTTAGAGGAACGAAAAAGGTCAAGCCCTCGGTCTATTAGTACAGCCTAGCTGAACGTGTCACCACGCTTACACATGCTGCCTATCAACCCGGTAGTCTTCCGGGGACCTTACTAGCTTATGCTATGGGATATCTTATCTTGAGGCCGGCTTCAC
>SVRG01000086.1 GCA_015064965.1 Oscillospiraceae bacterium | reverse complement strand
ACTTCATTCGTAATAACTTCGTTCGACTTGAATGTGTTAGGCACGCCGCCAGCGTTCATCCTGAGCCAGGATCAAACTCTCTAAATAATTGTATTTGAAGTACCTTTCGGTACATACAAATCTTAGAGTAATTTAATCTCTACTCAAGCAATCGCTTGCTCTTTCGCATAAGTTTCTTTTACTTGGTTTCTCTAAAGAATTGTTCGAGATCTCTACACTAAACTTTGTTCGTGTTTCTCTCTTTGTTGTTCAATTTTCAATGACCGAATTTTCAAAGCTGCGTTTTGCGCAACCTTGTATATTATACACACCCCCGCGCTCGTTGTCAATACTTTTTAAAAAATTTCTTTAAAAACTTTTTAACAATTTGTCGAGCTCGTTTGGGTGAGCTTTTTCATTCTATCACGCGCAAGCCCTTTTGTCAAGCACTTTTTCGCATTTTTTTCAACTTTTTTTCGCGCCACATTATATGGGTATTTTTGACTTTTATAACCACAATTTGTAGATGTCAGGCGCATAGTTTATTTGAACGCTCCCTATATATAATAAGGAAAGTTTGTGAACTTTTCAAAAAACTATGGCATATTACGCGCAAATATGCTACAATAGTGTGAATGAAACAAAAAAAGAAAGCGAGATATATAAATGTCAAAAAACTGCGAAGGAAACTGCCGACTGGGCAAAGTCGGCGGCGAAGCGGTGCTTGAAGGCGTAATGATGCGCTCCGGCGATCGCTACAGCATTGCATCGCGATTGGAAGACGGCTCCATAACCGTTTCCAACCACTCATACACATCTTTGCGCAAGCGCAACAAATTTTTCAACATTCCGATAATACGCGGCGTTGTTACACTTGTGGAATCCTTTAAACTTTCGTTCAAAGTGCTCACACTCTCTGCCGAGGCAATAGGCATGGATCTTGACGAACCGGAAACCAAGTTTGAGAAATGGCTTCTTGACAAGTTCGGTGACAAAATCTTCAATATTATAATGGGTATCGCCGGCGTACTCGGTGTATTTCTGGCAGTGGGACTTTTCTTTCTGCTCCCCACCGCCGCAACAAAGGGCTTAGACTATCTGCTCTCGCTTTGCGGACTTTCGCTCGGCTGGGCAAAGACGCTTTGCGAAGGCATAATCCGCATAGCGGTATTTGTATGCTACATCCTACTTGTGTCACTGATGCCCGATATCCGCCGCACATTTGAATATCACGGCGCGGAGCACAAAACAATCGCTTGCTATGAGGCCGGCGAAGAGCTCACCCCCGAAAACGCAGCAAAGCACACCCGTTTTCACGCGCGCTGCGGCACAAGTTTTATTTTTGTAATGCTCATCATCAGCGTGCTTGTGTTCTCGCTCCCCTTTGTACCGTGGGACAACATCTGGTTGCGCTATGCAATCAAGCTTCCCCTCATGCCCCTCATCTGCGGACTCGGATTTGAGTTCATCCTCTTTGCAGGCAAGCATGACAACATTTTTACAAAAATTTTATCCGCTCCCGGTCTTTGGATGCAGCGTGTAACCACACGCGAGCCGGACTTAAAGCAGCTTGAAATTGCAATTACCGCAGCAAAGGCGGCAATGCCCGACGAGTTTGACTACTCCGAGGTAGAAGCGACTATCGAAGCTTCGAAACCTGAAAAAGAAGAAGACATCGAAGACGCAAAAGAAGAAAATGACGATTGACGCGATAAAAAAAGCCCTCGCCGATGCAGGAATCGAAAACTGCGGCACAGAAGCGCGGATCCTTGCAGAGGAGTTTTCCGGAGAAGCGCTCGAAGAGGCGCTGTCAAGACGCATAAACCGTGAGCCTTTGCAATATATAATAGGAAGATGGCCTTTTTACCGTGAGGAATACTTTGTATCCCCGGCATGCCTGATACCTCGCAGTGACACCGAGGTGCTCGTGGACTATCTTGTAAAAAATCTGAAGCCAAACGCGCATTTTCTCGACCTTTGCACCGGTAGCGGCTGCATTGCCGTTTCCCTTGCAAAAAACCGTCCCGACACTGTGGGATGCGCCGCAGATATAAGCGAAGCGGCACTGGAGCTTGCGCGCAAAAACGCGCTTCACAACAAAGTCAGGATTGAGTTTTTCCACACGGACGTGAAAAAGCCCCCCGAAATAACGGATAAATTTGACTGTATCGTTTCAAATCCGCCCTACATTGCATCGGGCGTGGTTGACACGCTTGAAGCTGAGCTTTTCGCAGAGCCGCGGATTGCGCTTGACGGCGGCGAAGACGGCATGGACTTTTACCGTGCAATTGTGGAAAACTACAAGCACCTGTTAAACGAAAACGGATTTTTTGCTTTTGAATTTGGCTTTGACCAGAAAGAAAGCGCTGCGGCGCTTGCTTTGGAGCACGGATTTGGCTTTAAAGCCATCAACGATTACGGCGGCAACTTCCGTGTCGCCATTTTGGAGAACTTATGATTGGAATTTTTGATAGCGGTCTCGGCGGTCTGACTGCCGCGCGCGAACTGCACACACTGCTCCCAAACGAAAAGTTTATATACTTTGGCGACACCGGCCGCGTTCCCTACGGCACGCGCTCGCATGAGCTGCTTTTGAAATACGCACGTCAGGACATAAACTTTCTTGTAGCTAACGGCGCACACGCGATTTTAGCGGCGTGCGGCACAGTAAGCTCGGTGGTGCTTGACGAACTCAAGGGCGAATTTGACATTCCGCTCATCGGAGTCGTGGACGCATCTGTAAAAGCGGCGCTTGCCGCCACTAAAAACGGCATCGTCGGAGTTATCGGAACGGGCGCAACCGTTTCGAGCGGAGCATTTGAGCGCAAACTCAAAGAAGGCGGCGCAAAAGAAGTTGTATCGGTGGCATGTCCATTGTTTGTTCCGCTGGTTGAAAACGGATATATTGCGCGCGACAACGAGGTGACAAAGCTTGTGGCGCGTGACTATCTTGAAAAAATCAAATCCACCGGCGCTGACACCTTGATTCTCGGATGCACACACTTCCCCATCATCGCCGACATCATCGGCGACGAGTTGCCCGGTGTTTCGCTTATCAATTCGGGCGCGGCGGCGGCAAAAGAGGTTGCAAAATATGCTGCCGAAGAAAGCGGTGAGGGCGAGTACTATGTAAGTGATTCGCCGATGAACTTTGACACGGTGGCGCGCATATTCCTCGGCGGCGAAACCGTTTGCGCAAAGAAAATTGATATTGAAAAATATTAAAAAGGAGAGCAAAAGCTCTCCTTTTTTGTGTAAGAATTAATGTTTAGCGCATTATGCAAGACACACCACACGTCATTCTGAGGCGTAGCCGAAGAATCTGAAAACCTTGATGTAATCAAGGTTTTTCTAAAGAAGACACGCCTGCGGCGTGCAGATCCTTCACTGCGTTCAGGATGACGGATAGAAAGATAAACTTTAATTTATCCAATCAATTCTCTTTTGCCGTTTTGCCAAGCACTATAAACAAAAGCGAACTTACAAGCAGCATTGCAGGATAGAACAAATACGGCATGATATCAAATGCACTTATCGCGCAACCAAGCTCATTTGCAGCCGATATTGCAACAAGCATCTGCGCGCCGTACGGTATCACTCCCTGAAAAATACATGAAAACGTGTCAAGCAGCGAAGCCGCCTTGCGCGGCGAAATGCCGTATTCCTTTGACATTTCAAGCGCTATCGGATTTGCCATAACAATTGCAACGGTATTGTTGGCAGTTGCAATATCCATGGCGCCAACCAAAAGTCCCATGCCAATCTGACCGCCGCGGTTACCCTTGAAGATCTTTTTTACCGCATAGAGAATACTGTCAAATCCGCCATGCTTGCGGATAAGCGCGCAAATAGCCGCGACAAGTACCGCAACCATAACCGTCTCAAACATACCTTCCGCTCCGGCGCCCATGCTGGCAGTCAATGTTGAAAAGCTTGTTCCCCTTACGGCAAGTATAATAACGGAGCCGGAAACAATGCCGACAAGCAGTATCAAAAACACATTTATGCCGATGATTCCGCCGATGAGCACGAGTATGTAGGGAATAGTTTTAACAAGGTCATATTCCTTTATCGCGATTTCTGAAATATCCTCGCCGGCAGACAAAAACAGTATTATGGCAAGAGTTGCAATTGCCGCAGGAAACGCAATGAAAAAATTCTCTTTGAATTTATCCTTCATCTTACAACCCTGACCGTTGCACGCGGCAATGGTAGTGTCTGAAATAAACGAAAGATTGTCGCCAAACATTGAGCCGCCGATAACAGAGCCGATGCAAAGCGGAACCGAAAAGCCCGTAGCGCTTGCAACCGCAACAGATATCGGGGTGATAAGAGTTATAGTGCCAACCGACGTACCCATCGCAACCGACACAAGACAGCTTACAATAAACAAAATCGCAACCGAATAGCGCGCAGGTACGGCGGATAACATAAAATATGCCACGCTCTCGGCACTGCCGCGTCCTACAACGCCGACAAAAATGCCCGCCGCAAGAAAAATCAGCACCATCGTGACAATGTTTTTGTCGCCGATGCCCTGCCCCATTATCTCAAGCTTTTCGTCAAACGAAAGCGAGCGGTTTTGCACGCACGCAACAAGCAGTGCGGCAAGAAACGCCACAACTATCGGCACATTGTAAAATCCCATCGGGATTTTAAGTGCATATTCAAACGTCAAGCCAAGTCCGAGGTATAGAGCAAGAAAAACTCCAATCGGCAAAAGCGCCCACGGATTACCCTTTTTCATAAGTTTACATCCTTTTATATATAATATAGCCATTATAACACAGGTTTTTGAAAATTTCCATAGAAAGATAAATTATAGTTCAGCATATCAAAAGTCCTTGACAAAGTGTGCAAAATGTGATAACATGGTTTTAAAAACAAGATGAGGTAATACGATGAACAAACGCTACACCCTTGGCGAAGAAATATTCAGCGCGGTAACGCACGGCGTTGGCGCGGCACTCGGCATTGCGGCACTTGCCGCCATGCTTATAAAGACCATCCCCGGCGGCGACCTCTATGCCATAATCTCCGCGGCGATTTTCGGCGCGTCGCTGATAATTCTCTACACAATGTCAACGCTCTACCACGCACTGGCAAACGAAACTGCAAAAAAAGTCTTTCGCATTTTCGACCACGCAACCATATTTTTGCTTATCTCCGGCACATACGCGCCGTATCTGCTTGTGAGCATACGCGGCAAAACCGGCTGGATCATTTTTATTGTCCTTTGGGTACTGACCGCTATCGGTATCACATTTGACGCAGTGATGCTTGACAAATTCCGCAAAATTGAGATGCTGCTCTATGTCGGAATGGGCTGGTGCATAGTTGTGGCAAGCGGTACGCTGACGGCAGCTCTCGCCAAAGAAGGGCTTATTCTGCTTTTGACCGGCGGCGTTTTTTACACCGTTGGAATAATCTTTTACGCGATGAAGAAAGTCCGCTATATGCACTCAATCTGGCACTTTTTTGTACTTGCCGGTTCTGTTTTTCACTTTTTTTCTGTTTATCTTTACGTATTACCTTGACATAAACTGCTGAAATTAATATAATAATGGTAGATTTTTTAGGAGATTTATGATGAAAAAAGCTACCATTATTATATTAGCGGCGGCAATTGTTTTGTATATACCGCTCACGCTACTCGGCACGTTATGCTATGTTGCGTGCGCCAACGGAATTTCAGACCGTGCTGCAGCAGTAAGATTTGAAAGCGACAATGACCAGAGCGTTGTCACCACGGCTGAACAGCCCACGGATACAAGCACTGTGGCTACATCTTCAAAGCCCGCGCCTATAGAAACCGAAAAGACCGAGGTTTTGTCCGACGGCTCAAAGGTTGTTTCCCATTTTGACAAAACCGGAAAAATACTCTCAAAAACCGGCTTTGACTCAAGCGGCAACATGACCTATGAAAAGGAATACTACTCCCCAGGAAAGATTTCTAAAGAAACTACCTATAAAAACGGAGCTGTAACCACCACTACCAACAACTACGATGCAAGCGGCAACATGACCGACGGATTTAAAACCGTTAAATACAGCACAGGCGAAAAAGAGGAACATATTCTCAACGCATACGGCAAAGAAATCAACAGCAAATACTATGACCAAAACGGGAAACTCACACTCACCCGCGAGCATCACTTTAAAAACGGCGCACGCGACGGCTACACCGAAACCGACAAAAACGGAAACAAAGTACGTTTCAACGAAGACGGCAGTGTGAGAAAGGCAGCAACTACAACCGCTGCAACCACTACAAAAGCAACCACTACAACCGAAGCTACAACAACAAAGGTAACTACAACCGCTGCAACCACCACCGCCAAGCCCGAACCCGGTCCCGATGACCTCGTAACAGAAACACAAAAAGTCGGCAGCGACACGGTTGTCAAATACTACAAGCTCTCAAGCAGCGGCTCCAAAATACTTTCCAACACAATAACATACCGCACCATAAACGGCAAAGAACTCAAGATCACAGACGTTGACGAAATCCGCGGCTACGGCAGGCAGAATGAATATGACGGAAACGGAAATCTGATGAAGTATGTTACATTCAATGTGGAATACGGCAGACGCGTGCTTGAAAACCATTTCGATGCAAACGGCGTTTTCCAGAAGAGCATGAGATACAAATACAACAGCGACGGCAAAAAGATCGAAGAAAGCACATATGATGCCTCCGACAAGCTTACCGGCTTTGTTACATACGAGTATCTCAAGTCACCAAGCGGTGCAAAAACAAAAATCACCACATATGACGCAAACGGAAAAGTAATAAGAACAGTTACAAGAGCATCATAAAAAGATGCAAGGCTCTGCCTTGCATCTTTTATTTATCCGTGCATATACTTTTAACAAAGGGGGAGTATATGTGAACAATCTTAAATGCGGTGCCAAGCTCATCGGGCTTACGATTCTGGCATTTGGACTTGGAGTGCTGATGTCTTTTTTTCTGCCCGACGGTTTTTTGGTGGTAATTGAAGCTGTGGTAATCATTGGGATAGGGTGCCTGTACTTTTCCCTAAAATAGCCTTGGAGTTTTTATGAAGATAATCACCGTTAAAAGCCCGCGTATTCTCCGCGGCATTTTGAAAAAGCTATTCGGAAAATGATATAACAAAAAAGGAACTGCATTTGCCCGTTGTTCTTAACGGAGTTAATGGTGCGGTATGTAACCGGAAGGCATTATGCCTTCCGGTTACTGCTGTTTTTAGGCATTTAATGCTGCCATTTGCAGTTCCATCGGTATCACCGCTATTGTGGATACCGCCGTCTTAGAGGTTGTGCGCGGCGTTGGTTGGAAGGTGTAATGGATTTCAACGTAGTTTCCGCATTTGCGTGAGAATTTCTCCGCTTTCTCATATACGTCGATGCGGAGGACAAATGCCCGAAGGATTCTCGGAGTCAGTTTATCCATATCCACAATTTCCTTTGCGTTCGCAATGAACTCTCTAACGCAAATATCTCGCATATCCATTTCGGCAATTCTTGCCGTGATACTTTCAAGCTCTTGCTTGATTTCCGTCTGCTCCAACTCGTATCCGCACGCCAGCTCATCGTACCGTTCGGGAGTGATGCGACCAACCACTCTGTCCTCATACAGACAGCGGATGATCTTATCAATCTCCTTAACACGACTCTCCAAGCTGCTTTTTTGCCGTTCTGCCATAGCGTAGAATTTCTTTGCTTCGGCTTCA
>SVRG01000085.1 GCA_015064965.1 Oscillospiraceae bacterium | reverse complement strand
ATTACAGCGGCTAAAAACGTAACGCTTGCCGAGGAGCAGATACGCGAGTTTAAACCGCGTTTTTGCGCCATGGCAGACGAGACGGCAGCAGATGACCTTGCAGTGCGAGTTAAAGATACTAATACAAAAATTTTGCGCGGTACAGAGGGAATTCTCGACTGTATCGGTATGTGTGAGTCCAAAGTGGCGGTAAACTCTATTTTGGGACTTGCAGGACTTGCGCCCACTCTTGCAGCGGCAAAGCGCGGTATGCGCATTGCAATTGCAAACAAAGAGTCCCTTGTTGCCGCAGGCGACATAGTAAAAGAAGAGGTAAAGGCACACGGCGGCGAGCTTATACCCGTTGACAGTGAGCACAGTGCAATTTTCCAATGCTTGCATGCAGGTAAGAAAAATGAGGTAAAACGTCTTTGGCTTACCGCCTCGGGCGGACCTTTCTTTGGATATACTGCAGAACAGCTTCGCGCGGTTACACGCGCAGATGCACTGAAGCATCCCACATGGTCAATGGGCGCCAAAATCACAATCGACAGTGCAACACTCATGAACAAGGGACTTGAGGTTATTGAGGCGGTGCGCCTTTTTGATGTTAAACCAAGCCAAATTCAGGTTATCGTTCACCGCGAGAGTATAATTCACTCTGCGGTGGAATATATTGATAATGCTGTAATTGCGCAGATGAGTTGTCCTGATATGCGAGAATGTGTACAGTTTGCTATCACATATCCCGACCGTACTGCGGCGGTGATTGAGCCGCTTGATATATTCAAAGTTGGCACGCTTACTTTTAAAGAAGCCGACCGCAAGACCTTCCGCCTTCTTGATCTTGCGTTTTACGCAGTGGAGCAGGGTGGACTTCTCCCCGCAGTGTTAAGCTCGGCGAATGAGGCGGCTGTTGCGCTTTTCCTTGATGATAAGATTAAGTTTTATCAGATTGCCGAGGTTGTCGAGGATGCTATGAACGCATTTACAAATAAGCAAGTTTTCACAGTTGACGATGTTTTCGCTGCAGATAAAGAGGTGCGCGAATATATTGCCAAAAAGTTTTGAAAGGAATAAAATTTGACTGCTTTATTAGTTATTGTTGCCATTCTTGCCTTTGGCGTGATGATCGCCATTCACGAGGCGGGGCATTTCTTTACCGCAAAGGCTTGCGGAGTAAAGATTTACGAGTTTTCGCTCGGTATGGGGCCGCGTCTTTTCGGTTGGGTTGGCAAGGATGAAACAAAGTATAATTTCCGTCTTTTTCCCATCGGCGGTTTTGTGTCGATGAAGGGTGAGGACGAGGATGAAAAGGGCGAGGATTCTTTTTCGGAGAAAAAGCCGTGGCAAAAGTTTTTGATAACTGCCGCCGGAGCCATAATGAACCTTTTGCTCGGATTTATAATAAGCCTTGGACTTGTGCTTTCTACAACACTTGCTTCAAATGTAGTCGGCGAGTTTGTCCCGGATGCTGTATCTGATGAGTGGCTCCGCATCGGTGATGAAATTGTGGAGATAAACGGCTCTGCTGTGCACACCTATGACGATATGCAATATGAGATTTTGCATGACGGCTACGAGCCGCTTGACATGGTTGTTATCCGTGACGGAGAGCGCGTAAATTTACACGGTGTGCAATTTGAGACCGTTGAGGAAAGCGGAGTGGTTTTCGGACTTCGCGACTTTTTGGTAATGCCTGCAGAAAAAAACGTTGGCAATGTGCTTGTACACACATGGTACATGGGCGTTTCCACGGTGAAAATGATTTGGGAGTCGCTTGTTGACCTCTTTAGCGGAAGAGTTGGTATGGAGGCTGTAAGCGGACCTGTAGGAGTGACTGAGGCAATAGGAACGGCGGCATCGCTTGGCGCGTACAATCTTTTTTATCTGCTTGCCGCACTCACAATGAACCTTGGCGTATTCAATCTTTTGCCATTTCCAGCGCTTGACGGCGGTAGACTTGTGTTTATTCTTTTTGAAATGATTTTCCGCCGCAAGGTAAGCCCGAAGGTTGAGGGATTTGTTCATTTTATCGGTATAACACTGTTACTTGCACTTATGGTGTTTGTAACTTTTAAAGATGTTGTTGGACTGTTCAAGTAATATGTAAATTATTGTTGTCATCCTGAACGCAGTGAAGGATCTGCGAGCCGTAGGCTCGTCTTCGGGAGAAAAACCTTGATTTTTCAGATTCTTCGCATTCGTTCAGAATGACAAGTGGGTGTTTTAGCATAGTTCGCTAATCATCAACATGTTCAAAAATCGGAGGTAAAAATGAAACGCAAACTTATATGCATATTCCTTTTACTTTTTATTTTGTGTTCATGTCAAAATGATGAAACTATTACAAAAGACGAACTAACTGTGCAACGGTTTCAAGAAATGTTTGACAGCCGGTTAGCTTCATATTATTATCGTTGCAATACAATCGGACTTGACGCTTTTTGCGATGATGTGTTTGAAAACACGGACAAGCCTATAGAATATGTTTACCGTGCAATACAGTATGCGATGTTTGATATCGTTGAAGAGGACGGATTTGCAAAAGGTGGCATATATAACCACGATGTTTATTTATACAAGGATGGTACTGCCGAATTTGTGTATCGCCATGGAGTAGAAGAAGGCAAAACATGTTTTATTGATGAAAACGTGCGTTTTGAAATGAGTGAAGATGAGATAAATTCCTTCAAAAAAGTATTAGCAGAGAATGATTTTGAGAGTATTCCGACATGGAACCCCGAAGAGCCAGAAGTGTTGGACGGAAAAACTACTTATATTTTCGGTACAAGCCAATTTACATGCCACCTTGCAACAAGTCGGAATGTATTAAAAGATGATACAGTTGGCAGAATTAGAAGTGTAATGGAACAGATTTTAAGAGCCCATTTGGATTAAAATGCAAAAAGGAGTAAAAAATGTTTACTGCATATAATCATATGCGCCGCGGCGCAAAAGAAGTAAAAATCGGCAGAGTGACAATAGGCGGCAAAAATCCTATTGCGGTGCAGTCGATGACCAATACCGATACGCTTGACCGCGCGGCAACATTTGCTCAGGTTAAGGCACTTGAAGATGCCGGTTGCGACATTGTTCGTATAACCGCGCCATCGCCTGAGAGTGTGCAGACTTTTGCATATCTCAAGGAGATGGGGATAACTGTTCCGCTTGTTGCGGATATTCATTTTGACTATCGCATCGCGCTTGAATGTGCCGCTGCGGGAGTTGACAAGATTCGCATTAACCCCGGAAATATCGGTGACGAAAGCAGGGTAAAACGCGTTGTTGAAGCGTGCAATGCAAGGAATATTCCGATACGCATTGGTGTAAATGGCGGCTCACTTGAGAAAAATATTCTTGCAAAATACGGTGCCCCCACGGCTGAGGCACTTGCCGAAAGCGCAATGTACCATGCATCGTTGCTTGAAAAATTTGATTTTAACAACATTGTTCTTTCAGTAAAATCGTCGGATGTTGCTGCAATGTCAAACGCAAATGAGATTTTAGCTGACCGCTGCAATTATCCGTTACATATCGGAGTTACCGAGGCCGGCGGCGGCAGTATCGGACTTGTAAAAGGTGCAATTGGCATCGGCGGAACGCTAATGCGCGGTATAGGTGACACGGTTCGCGTTTCTCTTACGGCAAATCCGCTTGACGAGGTTGAGGCGGCACACCAGATTCTATCGGCACTCGGTATGAGCAGCCGACGCAGAATGAACATTGTTTCATGTCCTACATGCGGAAGAACAAAAATTGACCTGATTTCTCTTGCAAAAGAGTTTGAGGATGCGGCACGCCGCGAGGGCTTGCTTGAAAAGGATATCAAGGTTGCGCTTATGGGATGCGTGGTAAACGGTCCCGGTGAAGCGCGTGAGGCGGATATCGGTATTGCAGGCGGTGTAGGCGAAGCGGTGCTGATAAAAAAAGGCGAGGTTGTTGAAAAAATATCAGAAGGCGACATTATCGCAAGACTGATTGATGAAATCAAGAAAATGTAACAAAAACGGTATCGCTATGCGATACCGTTTTTTGATTCATTGTTTCTTCTTTTTCTTTTTTACAATTGCTCTTATAATGAGAACTGCTACAAGGATGATGAGTGCAATAACTATCAGCAGAACATATGTAAATACATTTGCGTTTCTCAATAGTTTTATCGGATTAAGGCTTGAGTAAACCGTTTTTCTACCGTCAGCTGTTGCATAAGCTTCACTCATATCGCCTCCCATTTCTTTGAGATACGATGAAATTGCAAACCATTCTTTGAGCTTTACGCCTTCGCTGTCCGTGACAACGTAGTTTGCAAGGTCTTTTACCTCAATAGGATCGCCGTTTTCGTCGCGGGGAGTGATTGAAATAAGTCCCATTGATGTGCTTTCAACTGCGCCGAGCATCTGACCGCAGTACATTCCGGTTACCACGCGGTAGAGCTTGTCATTTTCGATTTTTTCCAAAGAGCCATCTTCGCGGCGGAGCATTGCGTAGTCAACTTTGTTGAAAATCATGCGGTTTGTGTTAAACGAGTATTCTACCCCTGAGAAAAACAGTTGCGCGCTTCTCATGAGAGGTTGCACCGAGGCATCCACTTCAAGCGCGTTTTTAAGGTCTTCACCCGTGATGTATATTGCGATAAGCTCGCCTTCTGTGCCAACGCCGAGCGACGCTGCGTTGAACACGTCGGAAACAGTTACATTTCCAAGCGGCAAAGATTCGCGGATGACACCGGCGGCAGTGAGAGCCATATCAACTTTTTTTCCGCTTGCTTTTTCTACTGCCCATTTATAAGCATCGGAGAAAATGTTGCAAAGTGTTGACTCATGCTGGGTTGCGTAAACCTCGTCAACAGTGTCAAATTTGTAGGGATTGTTTACAAGCACTTCGTCAAACGAAAAACCGTATTCTGAAAGGTAGTTTTCCTCCACCTCCGATTTGTAGCTTTCTACAAGTGCGGCAACTTCTTCGTTATCAGCCACGTTTTCATCAACGGGAATAAGGTTGTAATCTTTGAGGGTAACCGAACCGCCGTCAAAGGTGAGGTTAACAACACCAAGGTTTCTGCCGTATTCAGCTGCCGAAACGATGTATGTGTTGTTTACAAAGATTGGTTGGTTTAATGTGGTGTGGGTGTGCCCCGAAACGATAAGGTCAATGCCGTTTACCGCTTTTGCAAGTTCAAAGTCCTCGCCTTTACCGCCACTTGTACCGCTGTGCGAAAGGCAGATGATCACCGGTTCTTCTCCGTATGTGTCAAGGCAGAATTTTGTAGCATCATCGACAACTCTTTGGGCGTTTTCCGTAGGGGAGTGCAGAATCATGCCGGAATTTGGAGCGCAGTCATCTGCATCGTAGCCAAATATGCCAAAAACTACAAAGTAAACTCCGCCGCGTTCAATCACGGTGAATTTTTTTACGCCGTAGTTATTTAATGCTTCGGTCATTTCCTTGTTGCTTTCGTCGGGAGTGTAGTTGGCTATTACAATTTCAGGCACTACATCACCGCTGCTCTTTGCTGCGTTCAGCATAGAGGTCAAACCGCTTGGCAGATAGTCAAACTCATGATTGCCAAAAGTTGTTACGTCATATCCCATCTTGCCCATTATGCGAAGCTCGATTGCCGATGTTTTGTACGCGGTTTGAAAAAGAGAGCCCATTGCAAAGTCGCCGCCGTCAACTAAAACGGCATCGGGAAATCTCTCCTTTTGCTCGTTTATAACGGTCATGAGGCGAGCGTATCCGCCATACTCTCCGCCGTCTTCTTCGCGCGAGGGGAGCAGATGCGAGTGTAGATCATGGGTAAAAAGTACGGTCACATCCTTAGCCGCAGCCGCCACACAAAGCGTAAGCATAAGGATAAATACAACCGCAAGCGTAATAAAGCGTTTCATATTTATACCTCTTATAATTTTTTATAATTATAACATGGATTACGCCGAAATTCTACATTTTTATGATATAATGGTAATGAAAAATAATGCTTTAAGGCGGTATGAGATGAACATAACTAAACAGAACATAAAAGGAAACAAAGAACTTTGCCAAAAGGTAAAGGAACTTTATATATCGGCTTTTCCAAAAGTGGAGCGATTACCGTGGCAGATTTTGCGCCTTGCATCGTGCGAAAAGCATTCTGCAATTGATGCATATTTTGACGGCGAAACATTTTGCGGTTTTACTTTTTCAACTGAGATAGACAACATATTCTTTATAATGTTTTTTGCAGTTGCCAGTGAAAAGCGTTCAATGGGCTACGGCAGTGCAATACTGTCAAAAATCAAGGAGGAAAACAAGGGCAAAACCGTTGTGCTTAACATAGAGCCCATTGTTGCAGGCGCCCCGAATCTGAAGGAGAGGGAAAGCCGCCTTGCTTTTTATCAGAAAAACGGTTTTTTTGATACCGGATACTACGTACGCGAAGTTGGCGGTGTTTTCACGGTTATGGCAACTGAAAAAACTATTGATACTGCTGCATATCAAAAAGTGTTTCAAGCGCTGACATTGGGGCTTTGGAAGGTAAGGATTGAAAAGAAAGAAAAATGGAAAGGCAAAGTATAAAAGCGAGACTTTTGGATTTTTTAAAAAATCACGAATTAGCACTTGACAGTCACGTGACCGTGTGATATAATCATAGTGACGATGGGTCAGAATTGGAGGTGACGGGATGAATGCAACCTTTCCGGGAACAACGATAGAGGTTACAAAACTTGAAAAGGGAAGTACGCAGGCGCTGTTTGACGGAATCTTTGCAACCGGAGGAATTACGCTTTCACAGGTTTCGATCATGACGGGACTTGAGCCGTATCTTATACAAAACTGGGTTAAGCGAGGATTTGTTACTCACCCCACGGGGCGAATATACTCACGCGAGCAGTTTGCGCGTATTGTCATTATAAATATGCTGCGCGAAACTTTGCAGATAGAGAGAATATGTACTTTGATACATATAATCGGCGGAAAGCCGGAGGATAAAAGCGATGATCTTATAGGCGACGATATTCTTTATCACAAATATGTGGATATGCTTGCGGATGAAAACATAAATATTATGGATGAAAGCTCTGTAAATGCGGCAGTAGATAGTATAGCGCAGGATTTTGATGTGCACGAGCCGTGCAAGAAAAAGCAACTTGCAGAGATTTTAAAGGCTATGCTTTACGCGCATGCCGCCTCGGAACTGAAATCAATGTCCTCTTCGATATTGTCCGATTTATCATAATACACAGAAAGGAAAAAAGTATGTTTATCATTGATTTTTGGAACTCACTTGATTTTGCAACGCAGGTGTTTTATTGTATTGCAATACCGTCAACACTTTTATTGCTTATACAGACAGTGCTGATGTTTATAGGTATAGGCAATGATGCAGACGGTGAAGTTGATATGGACATTGGCAATGCGGACGGCGAAATAGACGACGGAGTTTTTGGCGATGACGATGTTTTTGATGTAAATGATGCCGCAGGGCTTGACGGACTCAGGATTTTTACAGTGCGCGGTATAATTGCGTTTTTTGTGGTGTTTGGCTGGACCGGAGTAGCAATGAACAGCAGCGGTGCCCCGATTTTTGCAACGATTCCGGTTTCTGTAGTCAGCGGCTTTGCAATGATGGTGCTTGTGGCATTTTTGCTTCGCGCTGTTATGAAACTCCGCAGCGACGGAAATACTGATAACCGAAATGCAATCGGCACAGCGGGCAAGGTTCACCTTACAATCCCTCCG
>SVRG01000084.1 GCA_015064965.1 Oscillospiraceae bacterium | reverse complement strand
ATATGAAATCAGCCCCAAATGGCCGTATGAGGCACTCCGCGCATTTGCAATCACCGTGCGCGGCTACACCGTGCAGAACAAAAACCGCCATTATACATCTTACGGTTTTGATATCTGCAACACTACGCACTGTCAGGTATACAGGGGCATAGCGGATGCAAATGAGTCGGTGTTTGAGGCGGTTGCAAGTACAAAGGGACTTGTGCTTTCGGACGGTAAGAATGTTGTCACAACATATTATTCGTCCTCGACAGGCGGCTATACTGCTGCTGCAAAAGATACATGGGGCGGAGAGGACTCCCCTTATCTTATACCGACATATACCCCTTGGGAGCGGTATTCAGAGCATAACAACGGCCTTTGGATAAGCGAGGTCAGCGGCAGCGACCTTGCAAATTATCTCAGAAGCAAAGGGTATGACAAAATCAACGGCAAATCCATTGTAGATATCAAAATCAATTCGTTTTCGGGTGACAGCTCGTATGTATATTCGATAACCTACACCGATTCAAACGGCAACGTGCTTACAATAGAGCGCTGCGATAAGGTGCGCACATCCATTTCAAAATATGTAAAAAGTGCAAACTTTGTGGTGGGCAAGGGAAGTGTCACATATGATTATGACAATGTAATAAAAATCGACCCAAGCGGCTCATTTACTTCGGTTACCGGCAATTATTTGCAAATAGAAGAAGAGGCTCCAAAAGTTCTCACCGCTTCAGGAATAAAAACTATTGACAATGAGCGTGTATATGTGCATAATGGAGAGGGCGCAGTCAGGTATCAGCTTGGCGGCTTGTCCGTTGCAAACGGAGAGAGCGGATATTATTACAACATTGCTGATAAAATCGGTGTTATACTCCGCCGCGTTACAAAAACTGTTACCGCTGCAGATGAAGATACATTCATCTTTGCAGGCAAGGGCTGGGGACACGGCGTTGGTATAAGTCAGTACGGCACACATGACCTTGCTGAGGCCGGTTCTACTGCCGAACAGATACTCTCTCTTTATTTTCCAAAGCTTTCGCTGACGGATTATCACGAAATTAAAGGAAATTTTTAAAAAAGTTTTATTTTAGGTGAGGATTTTAAAAAAACTTGCCGACAAATAGAAGAAACACAAGAAAGGATTTAAAATCAAAATGAAAAAACTTCTTATTACATTACTTACCGTTGCACTTTGCATAGGTCTTGTTGCTTGTGGCAACAATGAAGAAACCACCGCAGCTGACACCACTGCTGCAGTGACCAACGAAAACCCTGTTGAAACCACCGTTGCAGAAACAACTGCTCCTGCAGGCGAGGAACTCACCGTAGGTCAGATCCACGCAAACGCATTTGAAGAGTTTATTGCAGAATACGAAAAGTACACTGCAGAAGAACTTGCAAACAAGCTTGTTACTCTTGAGATCAACCAGTTTATGGGTGGCGCAATGCCTGTTGATCCTGCATATTTCCCCGGCTTTGACAACTATCTTATTACCGGTTATGAGTCCGGTGCAATGTTCATGCCTATGATGGGCTCCATTGCATACGTTGGCTATGTATTTGAGCTTGCAGACGGCGCTGATGCAGATGCATTTGTTAAGACTCTCACTGACAACTGCAACACTCGTTGGCAGATTTGCGTACAGGCAGACGAAGTTGTTACCAAAGTGATTGGCAACAAGGTTCTCTTCCTTATGTGCCCCTCCACATACGAAATGCCCGATGAAGCATTCGGCGGCATGGCTCTTTAATTCATTGTAAATTTAAAATAGCATGGCCGGGAGACCATGCTATTTTCATGAAAGGATATAAAATGTTATTTTCAAGCATTCCTTTTTTATATTACTTCTTGCCGGTAGTTTTGTTGCTATACTTTGTAGTACCGTTCAAGTTAAAAAACCTTGTGTTGCTTGTAGCAAGCTTGTTCTTTTACTTTTACGGTGAGCCTGTTTATGTACTGCTCATGCTTGTGTCCTGCCTTTCAAGCTACATTCACGGACTTTTGATTGATAAATTCAAAGGTACAAAATGGGCAAAAGTATGGGTCGTGTCATCGGTTACAACCAGCCTTTTGATGCTCGGCTTTTTCAAGTATTCAAACTTTTTTATCGAAAACTTCAACGCGCTTACAAAGAGCAACGTTGCTCTCCTTAACATTGCGCTCCCCATCGGTATCAGCTTTTACACTTTCCAGACACTCAGCTATACCATCGACGTATACCGCGGAGATGCAAAGGTACAAAAGAGCTTTATCCGTCTTGCTACTTATGTTGCGCTTTTTCCGCAGCTTATCGCAGGTCCCATCGTGCGATACACCACGGTTGAGGAGGATCTGACAGAGAGAAAGCATTCCATTGATAGTTTCGGTACGGGCGCAACACGTTTTGTTATCGGTCTTGCAAAAAAAGTTCTTATCGCCGATGTACTTTACGAGTTTTGCAACGCATTCCGCGCATCCGATGATAAATCGGTTGTGTTCTATTGGCTCTATGCTATCGCATTCTCGCTTCATATCTACTTTGACTTTTCAGGCTATAGCGATATGGCGATAGGCCTTGGCAGAATTTTTGGATTCCGCTTTCTTGAAAACTTTAACTACCCCTATATCTCAAAGAGCGTTGCCGAGTTCTGGCGCCGTTGGCACATGTCGCTTGGAACATGGTTCCGCGACTATGTTTATATTCCGCTCGGAGGCAACCGCGTTTCAAACTGGAGATGGTTCTTTAATACACTTACCGTTTGGTTCCTCACCGGATTCTGGCATGGCGCGGCATGGACATTTATCGTTTGGGGACTTTATTTTGCGGCATTCTTATTGCTTGAAAAATTCTTCCTCAAAAAATTCTTTGATAAGATTCCGCGTGTATTCTCGCACATCTATGTGCTTGTTGCAGTTGCAATAAGCTTTGTAGTGTTTAATGCGGCAGACCTTAAAGAGGCAGTGAGCGATATTGGCGGCATGTTTGGCGCGCTCGATATTCCGCTCTGGTCAAAAGAAACCGCATATTATCTTTCAAATTATGCAGTTCTCTTTATTGCGGCAGTTCTTGGTGCAACTCCGCTCTTTAAGAACACTGTTCTGAAACTCAAAGAGAACAATAGCGCCTGCAAGGTTATTGATGCTATCGAACCTGTGTTTGTAGCGGCTATAATCATTGTTGTTACTGCATGTTTTGTAAACGGCTCGTTCAGTCCGTTCCTTTATTTCAGATTTTAAGGAGGCGAAAGTATGAAAATTAAAAATTTAGCAACTACAATAGTGTTTTCACTGCTTGTTTTCGGCTTTTCTTTGCTTTGCATCTTTCACCCCATTGCTGAGTATTCGGACAGCGAGCGCCGCCCGCTTGCACAGTTTCCAAATATCTCTGTAAACAGTGTGCTTGACGGTACGGCAATCAAAGGTTTTGACGATTATTCGGTCGATCAGTTCCCATTCCGTGAGCAGTTCCGCAAGCTTTATATGTGGTATAGATTCAATATCAACAACATTGGTGAGGCTAACGGCTATGCAGAGAGCGACGGCGTAATAGTAAAGATTGATTCCGAGCTTAATCAGGTTTCTCTTGACAGAGTTGTTGCAAAGTTCAATGACATTTACGAAAAACTTTTGAAAGATAAGGCAAACAACGTCTATCTTTCAGTGATTCCGGATAAAAACTATTTTTATTCAAAGATTCACGGAAATCCTGCACTCGACTATGAAAAATTTGTTGCGTTTCTGACCGAAAACCTTTCCGAGATGGAGTATATCGACATTTTCGATACACTTGAACTTGACGACTATTACAAAACCGATACGCACTGGAGTCAGGACAAGATTCTGGCGGTACGCGACAAAATTGCGGCTGCTCTCGGTGTATCTGACAGTATGAGTGAGGACTATACCGTAAATTCCCTTGAGAATTTTTCGGGGGTGCTTCTTAGTCAGTCACTTATTGATGTGCCAAAAGATACCATTCACTATCTTACAAACGATGTGCTTGACGGTTGTACTGTAACCGACTATGAAAGAGGAAAGACACTTGGTATTTATGACCTTGCAAAGTATGATTCCAAGGAGCCGTATGACATTTTTCTCTCCGGCACAAAGTCATTGCTTCGTATAGACAATCCTGCGGCAAAGGAGAAAAAGGAAATAGTGATTTTCCGTGACTCATTTGGTTCAAGCCTTATACCGCTTCTTGCAGAGGGATACAGCAGCATCTACATTGTGGATATCCGCTATGTTGCATCCGGCTTGCTTGGCAATATGATTGATTTTGAGAACAAGGATGTGCTTTTCATTTACAGCACACTTATACTCAATAGCAATCCCGACTTTAAATAAAAAGAAAAACGGCTTTAAGCCGTTTTTTCTTTTGTGATAATTGTGTTAGCCCAAAATCCGCTCTTGAGCATAATAAGACCGATTGTCATTTTTATTGAATCGGATATTTGAACTATCAGATAAACAGGTACGATTCCAAGGTTTGTAAATGTAACAAGCAAAAATGCTATTACCGCAGGGACAGCCCATGTGTAACCACTGTCAAACAGGAAAGTGACTATTGTTTTGCCGCCGCTGCGCACCGCAAAATAGATACCGTGTACAAGCGAGTGCATCGGAATCGTAATTCCTGAGATTACAAGCAAGCCCGATGCAATATCGCGCACTTCCGGCTCAACATCGTAGAGCAGGGGAATATATTTTGCCACGACAACAAGCAAGCCGCCCATAACGATGTGTACTGCTACGTTGAAAAACTGCAACTTGCGGTTAAGGTCAATGGCTTTTTCTCTTTCGCCCTTGCCAAGCTCGCGTCCGAGTATGATTGAAATTGCCGTTCCCATTGCAAACATTATAGTGCAAAACAGATTCCATGCAGTGGAATTGATATTGGTTGCCGCATAAGCAAAAGTGCCCTTTGTAGAGTAGCATTGATTGATAAATGTGGTTCCGAGCGACCATACGATTTCGTTTATCATGAGCGGGGAGCCTGTTATTGCGATATCCTTTACAAGCTTGCCAGGCACATAAAGCGAGCGGTAAGCACCGCTTGCAAATTTAAACTTTGATTTTCTGAGATGTGTATAGATTACAACTACAAGCATTTCGACATAGCGTGACATTACGGTTGCTATAGCTGCGCCCTTTACCTCAAGACGCGGAAAACCGAATGTACCAAATATGAGAAAATAGTTAAACACAAGGTTAACCAGAATTGCCGCAACACTTGCAATCATCGGAACAACCGTGTCGCCAAGTTCGCGCAGCGTGCTTGCATATACCTGCACGATCATGAAAGGTAATAGACCGATCAGCATAATATGCAAATAATCGCGCGCATTTTGTGTAACAACCGTCAGGTCAAGTTCGGCGTTGGTTTCGTTGTCCAAAAAGAGCATAGTGAGCGGCTCGCCCCATAAAAGGAGAATTGCAATTGCGGCAGTTGTTGCTATAACGCCGAAAATCATCTTGAAACGGAAAGTGTGGCGAAGCCCTTTGTGGTCGTTTATTCCGGCAAACTGCGCGCCGAAGATGGATGCGCCGGAAACACCGCCGAAAATAGCGAGGTTGAATACAAATATAAGCTGATTTGTAATCGCAACACTGTTTATTGCGTCGGTGCCAAGTCTGCCAACCATTATGTTGTCAAGCAGACTTACAAACTGCGTTACACCCTGTTGGATAATAAGGGGAAAAACAAGGATAAAAAGCATTTTATAAAACGCTTTATCACCTATAAACTTTTTGAATAACTTCAATTTTTATACCTCGCGTGTCTTGCAAACATCAACCCACGAAACAAAGCCGGAGTATTTTTCAAGTTCGTCAATTTTAAGTTCAATTGCGCTGTTGGAAGAGCCACAAGCAGGGAACACTGTTTCAAAGCGCTTCATGGATTCGTCAAGATAAACCTTGACACCGTCATTTACGGCAAAGGGGCAAACACCGCCTGCCGCGTGACCGATGCGCGCTTCGCACTCGTCAAAAGGCAGCATTTTTGCCTTGGTGTGGAACGTTCCTTTAAACTTTGCGTTGTCTATTTTTACATCGCCTGCAGCAACAATAAGGATATCGCCGTCAGGAGTTTCAAAGGACATTGTTTTTGCAATGCGCGCTCCCTCGCAGCCAAGTGCCGCTGCGGCAAGTTCTACAGTTGCGCTTGAAACATCAAATTCAAGCACGCGGCTTTCCATACCGTGTGCTGCAAAATATGCTTTTACTTTTTCAATTGCCATTTTGTCACCTCAAAAGATATACTTTAGCGATTTTAACACATATTTATATAAAAGTAAATAGAAATATCAAAAAGCACTTGTTTGTTTTGTTCCTTATTATTGACATCGGTTGAAATAAACATTATACTTAATGCAAAGATACAAGTTGTGAAAGGATGTATAAAATGTTATTAAAAACAATTGCAGATAAAAACGCTTCGGGTGCGGTTCTTTTGAGTTCAGGATGCGAAGTCAATTCAGAAGGTTTGCGAATGGACTATGAATACTGGGTAACCGAAGAGGAGTATAATGATAATGTGCTCGATGGTTTTGCAAAGACCGCATCGAAGTATTATATGCATGTAACGTCTGTGTTCGATTATGAAAGCAGTTCCGATGCAGGCGATGGCAGAGATGATTATTCAAAGGAAGAAACTGACGTTGACATAGATATTAAGGATTGCATAATCAGCAATAATACAGTGGTGGGATTTTTGTGCTCTGCGTTCGATACGCATGAGGTTTTGTTGATAGAAACAGGCAAGGTAACGGTTAGCGATCCGCATAATTATAGCGGACGCAACTATCATTGCTACAGATATAAAACATTTAAACTTCTTGAAAGAGCATAAATAAAATCTTGACAAAATTTTATACTTGTGGTAACATCAAATAAGCGACGAAGAGGAATAGTATGCGTTTCCTTTGCATAAGAGAGAAGTCGGTTGGTGCAAGACTTTTGCAAAAGATGCAGAACCCACCTTGGAGCTTGCGGCGATGAGTTGCACGGGTATGCCCGTTATAGCTGAAATGAGTGCGGCGTTAGCCGAATTCGGGTGGTAACACGGAATTTTTCGTCCCGAGGTTTTATACCTCGGGACTTTTTATTTTTATAATTAATTCAAGGGAGATATATTATGAAACTTACTAATCTTGTGGGCGACCGATTTAAGGAAAGACCTGCGGGCGCCGTTATTGACAGCCACGCACTTATGCTTCGCGGCGGCTACATGAAGTTTGTTGCAAGCGGTATCTTTTCGCAGTTTCCTCCGCTTCTTCGCACTTGCAAGAAGATTGAGAACATCATTCGCGAGGAGATGAACAAAATCGACGGTCAGGAGGTTTTGTTCCCTGTAGCTATGCCGGCATCCCTTTGGGAAGAGTCAGGCAGATATTCCTCAATTGCATCCGAGCTTCTTCGCTTTAAGGATCGCAATGATGTACCCATGGTTCTTGGTATGACTCATGAGGAGGCGGCAGTTCAACTTGTGCGCGAGTTTGGCACAAGCTATTCCAAGTACCCCTTTATGATTTATCAGATTCAGACCAAGTTCCGTGACGAGGCAAGACCGCGTGCCGGCATGATACGTGTGCGCGAGTTTACAATGAAGGATGCATATTCCTTCCACACCACAATGGCAGATCTTGAAGAATACTATGCGCGTTGTCACAGAGCATATGAGCGCATTTTTGCACGTGCAGGCGTGCCTGAAGTTGTTTCGGTCAAGTCCGACTCGGGCATG
>SVRG01000005.1 GCA_015064965.1 Oscillospiraceae bacterium | reverse complement strand
GCAAAGCCCGAAACTGCTACAAGAGTTGTTGTTTCCGACCGTGAATGGGACAATGACGGTGCGCTTCGCCTTTGCGAAGGCGGCTTTGTATGGAAGCATGACGGCTATTACTACCTCATTTATGCTTCAGGTTCATATTCGCGTCACTACGGCGAGGCAGTTGCAGTTTCCAAGAATCCCCTTGGT
Source organism: Oscillospiraceae bacterium (assembly GCA_015064965.1). Lineage (GTDB taxonomy): Bacteria > Bacillota > Clostridia > Oscillospirales > CAG-272 > UMGS902. Next base: position 46,590 of record SVRG01000005.1, on the reverse strand, counting down.
CCTTACGAAAAGTATGACTACAACCCGATTCTCAACTGGAACTACATCATCGACGGTCCCGGAGATTCACTTATTATTCCATCCCCTGACGGAGAAGAGCTTTACATGGTTCACCACCGTCACAGAACTCCCGACAACGGCGGTAGCAAGAGAGACACTTGTATCGCACTTATGGAATTTGTAAAAGATCCCGACGGCGGACCTGACATTCTTGTAGTAAACGGTCCCTCAAGCACACCGCAGAAGATGCCATCCAACAAGTACCGCTTTGATGTAAACCGCGACGGCAAAGTAACGATTGCGGATGCTTTGGTCGTACTTAAGCAAGTTCATTCTTCTGCAGATTACAGCGGCTTCTACGATGTAGATGCAAACGGCTCTATCGGTATGGGCGACGTTTCCGCTATACTTGAAAAGATAAAGTAAAGGAGAAATAACAATGAAAAGAATAATTTGTTCACTCCTCGCGGTATTACTTGCGTTGTCCGCTCTGTCAATTGTGACTTTTGCAAGCGATGACGTTGTATATATCTCCTATAATAAAGGTAACAACTCAAATGACGGTCTTTCTGATGCTACGCCCAAAAAGAGCCTCGGCGCTGCAAGCAGTAACGGCGCATTCGGCGTTATCTCGGACGGCGGCACAATGGTAATTAGTGAAAAACTTTATTTTGGCGACAACTACACATGGAATGCAACCGCTGCTACTACACTCACAGCAAACTACGGCGGCAAGGATTATAAAAATGCATCGCCTGCAAGCAATCCCGCAAGCGGCGTTTTGAAAATTAAACCCGGCTGCACCCTCACAGTAAAGAGCGACCTTACACTTGATGACCTGATTCTCTTTTCCGAGGGTTCAAAGGACACCATCGTAGTTACAAACGGTGCTACTCTCACAATCACCGACAAAATCGTAACTATGTCAAAGAGCACCTATAATTTCAACATCGTAGTTGAAAGCGGTGCAAAAGCAGTTATCAACGGCGGTACTTACTCTTCGATAACAGGTAACGGAGAAATCATCACCGGCAAGAATGTAACTGTCAGCAAACAGTCACTCATGGAAAATACCGGCGCATACGCATATATTTCCTACAACGCAGGCAACAACTCAAATGACGGCCTTTCTGATGCAAGTCCCAAGCAGGGCCTTGGCGCAGTTGACGGCAACGGTGTTGTAGGCATCCTTAAAAATGGTGGCACCCTTGTAATCAGTGGCAAAATGTATGTAGGCTCAAGCTACACATGGAACACTAAGGGCAAGGTTACTATTACCGCAAACTATGGCGGTAAGGACTATAAAAACACAGAACCCGCAAACAACCCTGCAAGCGGTGTTATGAAACTTAAACCCGCCTCAACCTTTACAGTTGCAAGCGACATCACACTTGATGACATGATTCTCTTCCAGGAAAATGCACAGTGCACAATAGTTGTTGCAAGCGGTGCTACATTTACTGTAAATGAAAATGTCATCACAATGTCAAATAAAGAGCATTTCATGAATGTTGTTGTTGCAAAGGGCGGTAAAGCCGTTATCAACGGCGGTACTTTCTCCTCTGTAAGCGGCGACGGTGAAATCGTAATCGGCGCCAAGGCAAAAGTTCTGGGCGAAGCGCAGGAAGTTGTTAAAGAAGAACCTCCCAAGCGCGAGATAATTGCTTGTTTTGTAGACTATAACAACGGCAACAACGCAAATATGGGCGAAAGCGCAGATAAAGCGGTGAAGACATACAGCGATGGCGTATTCAAGCGTATGGCTGTCGGCGGCACTGTTGTTGTTAGCGGCAAATCTTCAATCGGTGGCAACTATGATATGCCCATTCTTGTAAAACCCGTAACATTCACATCGGTTTACAATGGTGTTGACTACCGTGGCGAAGAAGAATGTCAGTTCTGCCTTGCTGACAACGCATATTTAACAATTGCAAGCGATGTTAAATTTGAAAACATTTGTCTTCTCAGAGAAAAAGGCGCAAATACCGTTAAAGTAACAAACGGTGCAACTCTCACAGTTGCAGATACAACCACCTTTAAGTCACTTGCTGCTGACGGCAAGCACTATAGCCTTGTGGTTGAAAAGGGTGCAACTGCAATTCTTTCTGCAGAAGCACAAAAACAGTTTGTAATAAGCGGCGAAGGTACAATTCTTACCTACACCGACGGTTATAGCGAACTCTTTGACAAGCACCTCGGTGCAAGCACAATCGTTGAGCTTACCATTGGCAATGCAACCGCCTTTGTTAACGGCGTTTCAACCAAACTTGATGCAGCACCCATTAACCGTAACAACCGTACCATGCTCCCTGTAAGATTTCTTGCAAATGCGTTTGGTGTTTCCAATGACGGTATCAAGTGGGATGCGGCAACAAGAACCGCAACACTTACAAATTCAAGCACCACTATCGTTATTACAATTGATAAGCCGAGCATGACTGTAAACGGTCAGTCTGTCGCGCTTGACTCACCTGCGATTATCGAAAGCAATCGCACCTACCTCCCTGTTCGTGCAATTGCAAACGCACTCGGCGTTTCCAACGACAACATAGTTTGGGACGGCGCAACAAGTACTGCAACACTTGTAAAGTAAGTATAAAAAAAAACAACCGCCATACGGCGGTTGTTTTTTTTATTTGTTTACAGTATCAACAAACTTCATAAATGCGGCTCTGCCCTCTTCAGTGCACTTATACACGCCTGCATGTACAAGCACCTCGGCAAATACGCGACCGATTTCTCTTTCAACCACTGCATCAATGTTGTCAGCAGTAACCTTTTCTTTTGCAAGGAAAGCGTTTGCCCAATCTGCATGCTTGGAAAGAGTTTCGTTTTCATAGAGGTTTTCGCCTGCAAGGATTGCTTTCTTGAGCATATCCATTTCAGCTTTAAGTCTTGCAGGAAGAACTGCAAGTCCCATTACCTCGATAAGACCGATATTCTCTTTCTTGATGTGGTGAAGCTCGGCATGGGGATGATATACACCAAAAGGATGTTCCTCAGTAGTAATATTGTTGCGGAGCACAAGATCAAGCTCGTACTTATCGCCGCGGCGGCGCGCAATGGGAGTGATGGTATTGTGAGGCTCACCGTCAGTTTCGGCAAACACAAATGCATCCTCATCAGTATAACCGCGCCATGCAATAAGGATTTTATCTGCAAGCTCTACGAGTCTATCTTTATCCGCGCCCTTAAGACGGATTGTGGAAAGCGGCCACTTTACAATACCCGCCTCGATATCGTCAAAGCCCTTGAAGCTGAGCTGCTTCTCAATAGGTGCTTTGGTCATTGCAAACTCATATTTGCCGCCCTGGAAGTGGTCATGGCTGAGAATGGAGCCGCCAACTATCGGGAGATCGGCATTTGAGCCAAGGAAGTAGTGCGGGAACAGTGTAACAAAGTCGAGCAGTTTTCCAAATGCGGCACGGTCAATCTTCATGGGGGTATGCTCGCCATTGAACGCGATGCAATGCTCGTTGTAATAAACATACGGAGAATACTGCATATACCACTGTGAATTATTTATAATAATCGGAATGGTGCGGTGATTCTGGCGCGCGGCAGCGTTGAGATGTCCTGCATAGCCTTCATTCTCATGGCAAAGTGCGCACTTGGGATATGAACTCTTTACAGCATTTCTTGCAGCAGCGATAGCCTTGGGATCCTTTTCAGGCTTTGAGAGGTTGACCGTGATGTCAAGATCGCCAAACTCGCTTGCATATACCCAACGAAGGTCTTTCTTTACGCGGTATGTACGGATATAGTCAGTATCGCGGCTTAATTTGTAGTAATAATCAGTTGCAGCCTCGGGCGACTCTGCATAAAGCGCTGTAAACATATCAATAACTTCTCGGGGCGCAGGAGTGAGAAGTCCCATGAGTTTTGTATCGAAGAGGTCGCGGTATGCAACACTGTTTTCCTCAATAAGCCCGTTTTCTGCGGCATAATCCAAAAGCTCGCCGAGAGTTTCTTCGATATCAACATCACTGTACTCTGTTTCAGGCTCAATATATTCCTGAAGATTGAGCGCTTCAAGAATTCGGTTAGTTGCCCATGCGCGGTCAACAGGAGTGATAAGGAATTTTTCCTCGGCATAGGTAACAAGTTTTTTAATACTGTCAAATATCATGGTTTTCCTCTTTTAGTTGAACTTGTAAATGGTTACGTGATTATATTCTTCACCGGGATTGAGGCGCGCTTCGCCCTTAGTGGGGCTGTCGGGCTCAAACTGTGTTTCAAACGCAACTGACATGTTCTGTCTTCTTTCAACACCTTTGAACGGACATCCGCCGGGACCTATTGCAGAGTAAATCTGCATACAGGGCTTTGTGGTAAGAATGGTCATTGTGCGCTCTGCCGTGCGACAGGTTGCAGCAACATTCAGTTCCATATCACAGAAGTTTTCCTTAACCTTGCCGTTAATAACAAAGTTGTTGTCATAACCGACAATGCCAAGACCGGTGTTTTCATGGTCCTGACCGAGGGGCTTTTCAGTGCGAAAGTCAAACGCAGTGCCGGTAACATCAAGACGCTTTCCGGTGGGGAGAAGTGTCTTTGCATCAACATCGGTAACTTCATCGCAGTTGATCTGTACCATGTGGTCAAGATTATTTCCGTTTGCAATGCCGTGAAGATTGAAGTATGCGTGATTTGTAAGATTGATATATGTGGGTTTATCAGTAGTTGCACGGTACTTGATAACAAGTGCGTTATCGCGGATAGCATAAGTCACAGTAACTTTGAGAGTACCGGGATAGCCTTCATCTCCGTCGGGAGAAGTCATGGTGCACACAAGTTTGGGTGCGCCGCATTTTTTGCATGTGGTCTCTTCAATATCCCAAACATACTTATCAAAGCCAACCTTGCCGCCGTGGAGGTGCGCTTCGCCATTGTTGCGAGCAATGGGATAATCAACACCGTCAAGAGTAATCTTGCCGCCACTGATACGGTTTGCGTATCTGCCGACAATTGCGCCGTGATAGCCGCCGTTGGTTCTGTATTCATCAAGAGTGTCATAACCGCACACAAGGTCATCGCCCTTATGAACGAGTTTTTGAAGAGTTGCACCATAGCTGATAATGGTTGCGCTTACATCGCCGTTTTCAATGGTATAAGCATACACTTCTCTGCCATCAGGCATTTTTCCGAAAAGAGTTTTCATGATATAACCTCCAATGTTTATTACTTAACTAATATAATAATAGTATAGGTTTAATATAAAGTCAATGTAGAAAATGCGTGTGTTTTTTACACTTTGTTTGTACCAAGCGCAAGCACTGCCGCTATATTTTTTGCAGTGCGGCAAAGGCTGTCTTTTGCGTTGGCTTTAACATCATCAAATGTGCAAAAATCGCTGACGGTTGAAAACACAGCATCAGCACCGAGTGCATCTGCATTGCCAACGCTGCCTGCAACGACTATTGTTGGAATATCATGCTTTTTTGCAACATTTATAACGCCGCTTACAGCCTTACCCTTTGAGCTTTGCTCGTCTGCTCTGCCCTCTCCGGTGATAACCGCGTCAGCATCCTCAAGCGCGTTTTCAAAGCCGATCCTAAAGAGGATTTCATCTATTCCGCCGCGGATCGTTGCGCCTAAAAATGCAACTGCGCCTGCTCCGAAGCCGCCTGCAGCTCCGCCGCCCTCAAGATTTGACAAATCAACACCAAGGTCACGCAAAATCACATCCTGCATGTGAATCGCGTTTGCTTCAAGCAGTTCAACTGCTTTTTCCGATGCACCTTTTTGCGGCGCAAACATTCTTGCGGCACCGCTCTCACCGGTAAGTGTGGACTTTACATCGCAAAGGCAGATGAATTCCACATCGCGAATACTCTGCGGCACAAAAGAAGTGTCAATTGCCACAACTTCGTCCAAAGTTCCGCCGAGCGGAAGCGTATCCTCTCCGTTTGCATCAAGAAAGCGCACGCCAAGTGCCGCAGCCGCACCGCAACCAAGATCATTAGTCGCGCTTCCGCCAAGGCATAGCAATATCCGCTTTACACCAAGTCCTGCAGCGACACTAATCATTTGACCTACGCCGTAGGTCGTTGTAAGCAAAGGATTTTTGCGTCCCTCTGCAAAGGCAAGCCCTGCCGCCTGCGCCATTTCTACAATGGCAGTTTCACCGGCTTCAACTATGCCGATTTTAACCTGAACATCCTCAAAAAAGCAGTTCTTGACCGTAGTTACTACATAGCCGCCGCCAAGTGCGTCAACAAAGCAGTCTGTGCTGCCCTCTCCGCCGTCGGCAATTGGCATTTTTATTATTTTTGATGTGGGAAGCTTCTCGGAAAGCGCATCGGCAATAATCTCGGTTGCTTCACTTGCGCTTATTGTCCCTTTAAATGAATCTGTTGCTACTATAATTTTCATGTAAAATCGTCAGAACCTTTTAAGGAAAGGTTTTGACACCTCCAAACCTTTTTGTGAAAAATTAAGAAAGAATGCCCCTCGTATCTTATTTCGTTACCATTACCGAAACGCCGTCGGGGATAGCGGTAATTTTAGCATTTTTGTCGCCTAAAATCTCTTCGGCTTTTGCCATTGCTTCACCGAGCGATTTTGCAGGTATCATGTGATAGCCTTTAACAAGCTCATCGGGAGCAGTTGAAACATAGATCACACTTGCGCGCATCAGAATTCGCGACAAAATCTGTGTCATCCACTGGTCGCCAACGGTTTCATTTCTGCCGCGTGTCATAACCTCGTCGTAAATCTCCTTTGGAGTTTTATCAACGTTCATACATCTGTAAAACTCTTCACCACCGGTGCCATCATTCGCCGCGGCAAGCATTATTATAACACCGCCTTGTCTGACTGCCGCTTCTGCTGCGGTCATTCCTTTAACAGACTGGTATATGTTCTGGTCGAGCGGATAACCGCCGTTTGTAGATATTACAATATCACTTTCAACCGTTTTGGCGCCGCAATACTGCGAGAGAAAAGCGCATCCTGCCTCATGCGCACGTTCAACATCGCCCGCTACCGCATAAACTACCTTTTTTTCTTCATTGATTACAACATTTACGATATACGCAAGTTTTGCAGCGCGTGCCGCCCAAACCATATCAATATGAATGGGGTTGTTTTCAATAATACCTGTACGTGCATATTTGCTGTGGATAAACTCGGCACAATGGTTGGCAAGCACGGTCTGCTTTGAACAAACTCCGGGGAGTACGCTCTTGCGTCCGCCCGAATAGCCTGCAAAAAAGTGCGGCTCTATAAATCCCTCGGATACAAGCAAATCCGCCTCTACAGCAAGACGGTTTACAATACACTCACCGCCTGACGGAAGTGTGCCGATATTAACAAGCATATCAGTTTCTTCGCAGTCATGCACGTATATCTTTTCATTTGCAACGATCTCCTCGCCGAATTTTGCCACAAGTTCGTCACGCGTTGTTCCTCTGTGGCATCCGGTAGCAATAAGAATTGTAATGTCAGCGTTGGGATTGCCCTCGCGGATTTCGGAAAGCATGAACGGAATAATTACTTTTGAAGGAACCGGACGGGTATGGTCACTTGCTATAATAACAACTTTATTCTTTCCTTTGGCAAGCGCAGAAAGCTTTTCTGTGCCAAAGGGAGCTGCCATAGCCGCCTTTACAAGGTTTTCCTCGGTGTCAGTTGATTTATAACTATGAAGTGACGAGGTGAGAATACCGTTGAGTCTTACCTCATCAAAATCGTATGCTATCTTCTCTTTTCCGAATGGAAAAACAACCTTTGCCATAAGTATTCCTCCTAAAATCATATATTATATTAAGTATAATTTATTTTGCAAAAAATGTAAAGATTAAAACAGAAAAAAGGCAGGTTTAACCCGCCTTTTTATTTAATAACCGTATTTCTTTTTATTTGCAACTATAAAGCACACTGTCACAGCTGCCGCGAGGAGTTCGGCTACTACTATAGAAAGCCAGATACCGTCTATTCCCCAGAAAATCGGGAAAAGGACAACCGCCACGATTTGAAAAACAAGAGTTCGCAAAGACGAGAGAATCGCAGATACAAGCCCATTGTTGAGTGCAGTAAAAAATGCCGAGCCGTAAATGGCAATTCCCGAAAACAAAAACGAGAAAGAATAAATTACAAATCCGCGCAATGTAAGTTCATAAAGATCCTTATCATAGCCTACAAACAATAATGACAACGGCTTTGCAAGCACCTCGGAAAGAGCAAGCATGCACACTGAGCAAACAGAAATCAGCATCACACTCTTTCTAAGCAAACTCTTAAGTTCAGAGCGATTACCCGCGCCATAGTGATATCCGATAACGGGTGCAATTCCGGTAGAGTACCCAATAAATGTAGCAAGAAAAATAAAGTTTACATACATCAGTACGCCATATGCCGATACGCCGTCTTCGCCTGCTGCATTTATAAGTTGAATATTGTAAAGCATACCAACAAGCGACATTGAAATGTTTCCAAGTAATTCCGATGAGCCGTTTGTGCAAGCATGCAACAAGGCTCTTCCGTCATATTTGAATTTTGTCAGGTGAAGCAGACTGTCATTATCACTTGCAAAATAAAAAATCGGAATCGTGCCGCCTATAATCTGACTCACAGAAGTTGCCCATGCCGCCCCTACAAGCCCCCACTCAAACACCGCCAAAAACAGCCAGTCAAGCACCATGTTGGCAACACCCGAAACCACGGTAACGGTAAGTCCAAGCTGCGGCTTTTCGGCAGTTATAAAAAATGTCTGAAACTCCATTTGCAACATAAACGCAGGTAGTGCATAAAGTATTATCCTGCCGTAAATCACACACATGTCAAGCATATCGCCCTCAGCTCCGAGCAATGCCGCAATCGGACGGATAAAAGCAACTCCAAATACCGCAAACACTACACCGCAAATAACGGTGACATATACAAAAAGCGAAAACAAACTGCTTGCTTTTTGCTTATCGCCCTCACCGAGAGTTTTCGCAACAAGTGCGCTGCCGCCGGCGCCGAACATAAAGCCTACCGCACCGAGTATCATCAAAAACGGCATTATAAAATTAAGCGCAGCAAATTCTGTCTTGCCAGCGTAATTAGAAACAAAATAGCCGTCAACAACACCGTAAATAGATGTAAAAATCATCATTGCTATCGACGGCAAGGTGAATAGCAATAGTTTTTTATAACCAAAGCTATCGGATAACTGTATACGCATATTGCACCTCCAAAGCGTTGGTATTATACCATTATAGCATAAAAAAAGCAAGCCTTTCGGCTTGCTTTTAAGGAATATATTAACCGAGAATGCTGCGGATAACAGCCATTGCATCCTGAACGTCAACAGTAAGCGAGCTGTCTACATCACATGCAGCAACATCAGTACCGTCAACAGCACTAACGCTCTGTCTTACAATGCGAAGCACGTCCTTGAGCGAAACAGTGCCGTCATCGTTGGCATCGCCGTAGGTAACAAGTGCAGTATCCGAAACCGCGTAATAACCGCCGTTATCTGTAAAGGTAATCTTGCCGTTTGCTACAGCAGTATCCATTTCGGTGAGGTATACGCCGTTATCCATGCGGTAAACATGAACGTCGCTTGCAGTAGCACCTGCAGGAACGCCGAGAGTTACTGTGCCGTTTTCGGCAGTGCCATAAACGGTAGCGAGCGTATTGTCGCCTGCGCGAGCAGTTACATCGTCGTGGCTTGCAGCTTCGTTTGCATTTGCAAAAGCGGTGAGATGCCAAATGAGAGTCTTGGCATCAGTTGTTTTTCCGTCAGATGTATTGGTAGCGGCACCACCATAAATATAGACATCATTTCCGGACGCAAATGCCGCATTCCAAATGCAATACTGGTTTTCTTCAAATGAAAGCACGCCTTCAAGTCTTGTAAAGCCTACTGCTGCACCGTCAGCCTTTGGATTTTTGGGATCAATAGCGGTAATAACGGTGTCCTTAGTGATAGGAGCATCGGAAATAGCCGCTGCCATTACACGTGTATTAGCATTAGAAACCCTATTGCCATCGTCATCATATGTATATCCATACTCACCGGTATATCCTTCTTCAGTCTGGCAGGTAATGATAACTCTACCGTCAGGGAGTGTGGCAATAGAAGGAGCTGCACAAAGATTGCCTGCAGCAAGATCGGTAGGACCAAAAACCGGAATAGGATCGTCCCAATTAACACCGTCATCGGAAAGCGAAAGACCTACAACGAATGTTGAATCGGTGTATTCTGCGCCGATGCCGAAAAAGCCATCTTTAATTACAGCTTTGTTCCAGGAAGCAAAGTCCTGAACCTCAACTACCATAGCATAGGTGCCGTCAATAAGCTTGGTAACCATGGGCATTCCGTCACGAGTGCTGAGTTCATCACCACGGTAAATCGCAACATGATGGTTTTCTGTATCCCAAGTTTTGTCGGAAACATCATATCTTACATAGGCAATTCTCTGGGTAGCAGGATTACCGTCAGACAAGTCATCTGCATAATAGCAATAAACGGTGTCTTCATCAACCTGTACAAAGAAAGGTTCCCAATAACCGTTAGATGCCGTTGCAACATTCTCAATAAGAACCACTTCGTTCTTATCGTTATTAAATGTAACGCCACCATCAGCAGAAGATATTACGCGGATAGAAGTATAGAAAGGATCGCCATCGGTGTATCTTGCACCGGTTGCAGAGTGAAAACGGTAGCCAAGAAGTACTGTTCCGTCGCTTACAACAAACGGCTGAAGATTTGCGCGTGTAATGCTAGGTGATGTGGTATCGCCGGAAGCTGCAGTTGTAAACTCATATGTATCGCCATCTGCTGTGGTGAATGTTGCACTTTTAGAAGCGTTTGCAAGTGCGCTCTTACTCTGCTTTGTCCAAGTAACGCCACGGTCAGTACTGTGCAGGTTAGCACCCGAACCGGTGGTGAGAATCAATGTTCCGTCAGCACGCTCTGCCATACGGGGATAGCCGCCGCCGTTTGTGGCAACCACCTCATCCCAGCGCATAACTGTCTCTGCTGCAAAAGCAGAAAGGCAAAGGCAACAAACAAGCATAACAAGAGTTAAAATAAGTGAAAATTTACGCATATTCATTCTCCTTTATAAAGACATAAAAATATATAAATATTGTAACACTTAAAAAGCCAACTGGCAATATTCTTTGCAAAACATCCAAATTTTTTGAACAAAAAACAAGGGAATATGTTGGTTTTCACATATCCCCTTATCATATTATTTCTTATTGAGTTTTTTCTTTTGTTCGTAATCTTTAAGAATTTGCCTTGCCTCGCCAAAGAGCGGGAAGAGCGCCATGGCGTTGAATACCGTCATAAGCGCGATACCGATATCGCCAATCGTCCAAACAAGCTTATATGAAGCGAGACCGCCTACAAAAAGCATCGCAAGTGCAAAAATCTTGAACAATGTCTGCGGAAGCATCTTGTCACCAAACAGATAGGAAACATTTGAGCGAGCATAGAAAAGCACACCGATAAATGTTGAAAAAGCAAAGAGCCAAAGCGTAATCGCAATGAAAACTCCGCCAAATTCTCCGAGATGGTAAACCATAACATTATAAAGGAGCGTCATGCCGCTGAGTCCTGCTGTTACAGTTTCAGGGACAAGAAGTACAATAAATGCGGTGCAGCTGCAAATAATAATAGTGTCAATAAATACACCGAGGGACTGGGTGAGACCAATCTTTGCAGGGTCATCAGTTTCTGCGGTTGCCGCCGCACAGGGAGCAGAGCCGGAACCAGCCTCATTTGAGAAAAGACCGCGCTGAACACCCATCATTACAACGGTGCCAAGAGTACCGCCGGCAAATTTGCGAATACCGAAAGCTTCTGCAAAAATTCTGCCGAACACTCCGGGAATAAGCGCAAAATTTTTAACCATAATCAAAATGGTTATTACAAAATAACATGCCGCCATTATCGGAACTACAATGTCAAGCACCTTTACTGTCGCCTTTTTGCGAAGCACGATTACTGCAGATACAGCCACAAGTACAATTATTGTATAAAGGGGCTTGATGTGGAAAGCGTTTTCAAACGCCTCGGTAACAGAGTTGCCTACAACCTGGCTGATACCGCTCCAGCAAATAAGTGCAGAAATCGCAAAAAGCACTGCTATTATCGAATAACGGAATTTGCGTTGTGCCACTCTTTCAGCAAGAGTATGGATATAGTATGCAGGGCCGCCCTTGTAACCGCCGTAGAGTGGATCCTCTACTTTATACTTCTGAGCCAAAACAGACTCAACAAACGAAGACGAAGCACCTACTAGCGCAGTAACCCACATCCAGAATACCGCACCTGCTCCGCCGACAGTGATAGCGGCAACAACGCCTGCAAGGTTACCCATACCGACACGGGTGGCTGTTGAAACTACAAGCGCCTGCCATCCGGAAAGCGCACCTTTTTCATTTTTCTTTTGTTTGCTTGTAACAACGCGAAGCATTTCCGGAAAAAGACGTGCCGGGAAAAACCTAAGTCCGATCGTGAAGTAAATGCCCATAAAAATGAGTAGAATTACTAACACAGAAAGTTCAAGAGTTACATTCCCTAACGGAATGGTCAATGCGGGTCCGCTGAAAATATTGTTGATAAAATTAACTATCTTTTCAATCATAGCCACTGTTTCCTTTTGTTTTTTAGCATTAAGCCATTGATATTGTACCATAGATTTCCAAAAAAGCAACCTTTTTTGCTATTTTCACCTTTCTTGTTATTTTTTGACGTTTTTTGCATTAACAATGCTTGCACAACAAAAAACATCGCAAAAAGCAGCAAAAAACACCCTCGCTTGCAAGTTTTATACATAAAAACAAACCGATACATAAATATTTTCAAAATTTTACAACATTTTATATCTTTTTATGATATAATATATATGTTATAATATAATGTAAACTAACTAGGAGTTTATCATGGCACAGGATTATAAGATTATCAATATTTATATTGACAAAAATAAAGCCTTGTATGGCGCACCTTTCGGGCCTTCGGAGAAGTACGGCAAACGTCCGATCGACCGCTTGTTTTTGTTGATGCCCGGCTACTCGGACGAAATGCTTTGCGACTTTGTAAACCGTCTGTTTGACAAATGCGACAGCGAAGACGCAAGAGACGATATGCCGCCAAGCATCCAGACCTATCTGAAAGCGCGCTCATACAGCGAAGCTATTAAAAATCTCGGTTTGCTTGTAGGCTTTTACTCCGAGGGTGAGGGATTTGCATTTACACCCACTGAAAATGTTGCAAAAAAGGGATTTGTAATGCTTGACAAAGTATTTGAACTCCGCCCCAACTGTACGAGAAAAGAAATGGCAAACACTTTGAACAAAGCACTTAAAAATGTCCAGATAGGGCAACTTGAATAAACTTCAGTGCACCATATTTCAAAATAATAAATTTATATAAAATCGTGGAGGTAAGGATTATGAACCAGAAGAGAAAAGAATGTGTCGCCATGCTGCTTGCCGGCGGCCAGGGCTCTCGCTTGTACGCACTAACCAAGTCCACCGCAAAGCCTGCGGTAACCTTTGGCGGTAAGTACCGCATTATTGACTTCCCCCTCTCAAACTGTATCAACTCGGGTATTGACACCGTTGGTGTTCTTACCCAGTATCAACCGCTTGTGCTCAACGACTATGTAGGCAACGGTCTCCCCTGGGATCTTGACCGTACATACGGCGGTGTAAAAATTCTCCCCCCATATCAGGGACAGAAAAAGGCTGACTGGTATAAAGGTACTGCAAATGCGATATACCAGAACCTCGCATTTATCAACCAGTATGACCCGGAATATGTTATCATCCTTTCGGGTGACCACATCTACCGTATGGACTATGATGCAATGCTCCGTTACCACAAGAAAAAAGATGCAGCCTGCACCATAGCTGTGCTTGAAGTTCCGATTGAAGAGGCAAGCCGCTTTGGTATTCTGACCACCCATGATGACGGTCAGATTTACAAGTTCACCGAAAAGCCCAAGGAACCCGATTCCACTAAGGCATCCATGGGTATCTATATCTTTAACAAAAAGGCACTTGAGCAGTATCTCATCGCCGATGAAGCTGACGAAAACTCTTCCAACGACTTTGGCAAAAACATTATCCCCAATATGCTGAATGCGGGCGAGAGAATGTTTGCATTCCCATTTGAGGGATATTGGAAGGACGTTGGAACCATTGACTCTCTCTGGCAGGCAAACATGGACCTTTTGGGTGACAACCCCGAATTCTCCATGAATGAAGAATCCAAGGGCAAAATCTTTTCGCGTACTACCGTTTCTCCTCCCCAGTTTGTCGGCAAGGGCGCTATGATACTCAACTCGATCATCACAGACGGTTGTAAGATCAACGGTACAGTTATCAACTCTGTGCTTTCAAGCGGCGTAACCGTTGAAGCCGGCGCAGTTGTAAAAGACAGTGTTATCATGGCAAATACCTATATCGGCAAGGATGCAACCGTTGATTACTCCATCCTCGACGAGAATATTACCGTTGAAGCTGATGCTAAAGTCGGCGAGTCAAAAGAAAGCGCCAAGGGTATTGCGGTTATCGGCAACGGCATTACAGTTGCTGCGGGTACAACCGTTGAAGCCGGCGCTATGATTCAGGAATAAGGAGGATTTGACGATGAATGCTATTGGATTGATTTTTTCTAATATTCATGACTATGTAGTTCCGGAGCTTACACGCCACCGCGCTATCGCTTCTATTCCTTTTGGCGGCAGATATCGCATGATTGACTTTGAACTTTCAAACATGGTCAACTCCGACATCACAAAAGTGGGCGTTATTACAAACTACAACTACCAGTCGCTTATGGACCACATCGGCACCGGTAAGGACTGGGACCTTGCTCGCCGCAGCGGCGGTATAAAGCTTCTCCCACCTTTCATTTCTTCTTATGACAGTACAAAAGGCGATGCTCTTCACACTGCACGTCTTGAGCTTATCAAGGGCGCGCTCAATTTTATTGAGCACTCCAAGGAAGAGTATGTTGTTATGACCGACTGCGACAGAGTATGCACCATTGATTATCAAAAAATAATGGACCGCCATATCGAGTCACGCGCAGACATCACCATTGTTACCCACCGCAAAAAGGTGACAGATGAAGGAATCGGCAAAGAAATTCTTATTGATGCAGACATGCTTGGCAGAATCGAAGATATTTCCGAGCACACTGCTGCCGATGACGGATATCACAACGTATCCATGAACATCTTTGTTATGAAGCGTTTGTATCTCCTCAACATCATCAGAGATGCAATGGCTCACGGCTATAAGAGTTTTTATCATGACATTATCGGTAAAAACACCATGCACTCCGAGTATTACATCTACAACTTCGAGGGTTACTCCGCGACTGTAAATTCGCTTGCATCGTTCTTTGCTTCTAACATGGACCTTCTAAAGCCGGAGGTTCGCGCTTCCCTGTTTGAGACCCCGTACCACCCTGTTTACACAAAGGTACGCAGCTCTGCTCCTACCAAGTACCGTGCAGGCGCAATGGTTTCCAACTCTCTCATTGCAGACGGTTGCGTAATTGAAGGAACTGTTGAAAACTCAATCATCTTCCGCGGTGTTACAATTGCACGCGGTGCAGTTATTAAAAACTCCATTGTTATGCAGGACTCCATCATCGGCAAAGATGTTGCTCTCAACTGCGTGATTGCAGACAAGAATACCGTTATCCGCGACGGCAGAAAGCTCTCCGGACACGAAACGCTCCCCTTCTTTATTGACAAAGGAGTTATAATATGAGAAAAATACTTTTTGTAGGCGCCGAGGCGCTTCCGTTTGCTGCTACCGGCGGTCTTGGCGACGTAATGGGCTCCCTTCCTGCTGAAATTCAAAAAGCAGGTGGAGAAAACGTTGACGTTCGCGTTATCATGCCCCTTTACAAAGCAGTTTCCGACACATGGCGCGCGCAGATGGAAACTGTTTATGAAAGCACTGTGTATCTTGGCTGGCGTCAGCTTTATGTAGGAATACGCAAGCTTAAATACAAAGGCGTAATCTATTACTTTGTTGACAACGAGCAATATTTTGGCAGAGAAGGAAAACTTTACGGCCATTATGACGATGCAGAAAGATATGCATATTTCTGCGAAGCCGTGCTCAGTTGTCTGCCTTATATTGACTTTGTTCCCGATGTGCTCCACGCTCATGACTGGCAGGCTGCACTCGCTGTAGTTTACCTGAAAGTAAAATATCAGCACGATTGGCGTTATGACAGAGTAAGAAGCGTGTTTACAATCCATAATATAGAGTACCAGGGTAAATACGATCCGTATATTCTCGGCGGTACATTCGGACTCGGCAACGAACACCTCGGCCTTATGTGCTATGACGGTTGCATCAACCTTATGAAGGCGGCTATTGAATCGTGCGACCTTGTTTCCACTGTTAGCCCAAGATACGCAACCGAAATAATGGATCCCACCTACGCACACGGACTTCATTATCAGCTTATCAAAGAGCACCTCAAGGTTCGCGGCATCTTAAACGGCATTGACTATGACTTGTACAATCCCGAAACCGACCCGGTAATCGCTTCTCCCTTTACTGCCAAAGCACTTTCCAAAAAAGCTGCTAACAAGAAGGCTTTACAAAAAGAACTTGGTCTCCCCGTGCGCGACGATGTGCCTATGATTGCACTCATTTCCCGTCTTGTTTCGCACAAGGGACTTGACCTCTTCACACCCATAGCAGACAAATTGCTTGAAGACGATATTCAGATAGTGGTTCTCGGCATGGGCGATGAAGTATATGAAGACTTTATGCGTTCTCTTGAGGAGCGTCATCCCGACAAGATGCGTGCACTTATTCTCTACAACCGCGACACTTCAAAGAAGATTTATGCGGCGTGCGACATCTTCCTCATGCCTTCTAAGAGTGAACCCTGCGGACTTTCGCAGATGATTGCTTCAAGATACGGCGCCATCCCCGTAGTTCGTGAAACCGGTGGCCTTTATGACTCCATTAAGCCTTACTACGAAGCAGACGGCGAAATCTACGGCAACGGATTTACCTTTGCAAACTACTACTACGGCGAACTTTATGAACGTACAGGTGCTGCAATAGAACTCTGGCGCGACAAGGCAAGCCGCAAAAAGCTTGTAACCAAGATTATGAAAACCGACTTTTCTTGGGGAGCATCTGCAGAAAAATATCTTCAGATGTACGATGAACTTTTCTGATCTTAATAATAAAACTACCAGGAATTGCCGTAAAAATGCGGCAATTCCTAAAGTTGTTTAATATGCATTTTATATTTTAAGGAGATACCCAAAAAATGAGTACCAAACCCGCAGAAATCAAGGCTGTAGCCGAAAAACTTGAGCTTAAACTCTCTCGCTATTTTGGCTGCACACCTAAAGACGCTTCGCCCGAGCAGATGTACAAGGCGACAGCTATGACCGTTAAGGACATCCTTACCGAAAAACGCAAAACCTTTAAAGACAAAGTAAACAATGCTGAAGGCAAACGTGTATATTATATGTGCATGGAATTCCTCCTCGGTCGTTCTCTGAAAACCAACCTTCACAACCTCGGCGTAGTAGACGCATATAAAGGTGCGCTTAAAAAACTCGGCTTTGATATCGAAAGCCTGTATGAACTTGAGCCTGATGCAGGCCTCGGCAACGGCGGTCTTGGCCGTCTTGCAGCTTGCTTTATGGACTCCCTCGCTTCTCTCGACTACCCGGCAACAGGCTTTTCCATCTGCTATGAATACGGTCTTTTCAAACAGAAGATAATTGACGGCTATCAGCTCGAACTTCCCGACATCTGGCTCCCCGGCGGTGATGTGTGGCTTGTTCCGCGTACTGACCGCACATTCAAAGTAAAATTCGGCGGTCAGATCAACGAAAAGTGGGTTGACGGCAATTGCGAAATCGGCTATGAAAACTATGACGAAATCGAAGCTGTTCCGTATGATATGATGATTTCCGGTGCGAACAGTGAAGGTGTTGGCAGACTCCGTCTCTGGAAGGCGCGCGACATTGTTAACTTCAACATGTCGCTCTTTACCCAGGGTCAGTATGCGCAGGCACTTGCTGACAGTACAAATGCAGAAACCATTTCCAAAGTGCTTTACCCCTCGGACAACCACGTTGAGGGCAAATTGCTCCGCTTAAAGCAGCAGTACTTCCTCGTAAGCGCATCCGTACAGAGTATTCTCCGTGACCACATGGCGGTTTACGGCACGCTTGAAAACCTTCCTGACAAGGTTGCAATCCACATTAACGATACCCACCCTGCTCTTTGCATTCCCGAACTTATGCGCATCCTCGTTGACGATCACCGTTTTGACTGGAATAAGGCATGGGATATCGTTTGCCGTACCGTTTCCTATACAAACCACACCGTTCTCCCCGAAGCACTTGAAACATGGGACGAACAACTTTTCGCACTCACTCTCCCCCGTATGCACATGATCATCAAAGAGATCAACGAGCGTTTCTGCAAAGAAGCCTGGGAAAAGCTCCCTGCAAACTGGGATAAGATTTCCGGCCTTGCGATCCTTGCAAACGGCAGAGTAAGAATGGCTAACCTCGCTGTTATAGGTTCCCACCATATCAACGGTGTTTCCAAGATCCACTCCGAAATCCTTGTAAACTCTGTATTCAAGGACTTCTACCGCCTCTATCCGGAACGCTTCACAAATGTTACAAACGGTATTGCTCACCGCCGCTGGCTCTGCTATTCCAACCCCGGTCTTACCTCTCTCATTGACGAATGCATCGGCGAAGACTATAAGAAGAACCCGAGAGCACTCAACGACTTCCGCAAATTTGAAAATGATGACACCGTTCTTGCGCGCCTTGCTGAAATCAAGCACGCTAATAAAGTTGCCTTTGCAAGTAAGCTCAAGAGTATATCCGGCCAAATCATCAATCCCGACTCGATCTTTGACGTCCAGATCAAGCGTCTCCATGAGTACAAGCGCCAGCTTCTCAATGCACTCAACATCATCAACACCTACCTTGAACTCAAAGAGAACCCCCATCTTGACATTGTTCCGCAGACTTACCTCTTTGGTGCAAAAGCCGCTCCCGGCTATGCAATGGCAAAGCAGATCATCAAGCTTATCTGCTACATCTCCAAGGAGATTGAAGCAGATCCCATCATCCGCGAAAAGCTCCGCGTTGTATTCCTTGAAAACTACAGCGTAAGCATGGCTGAAGCTCTTGTTCCCTCCGCAGAAATCAGCGAACAGATCTCCCTTGCAGGTAAAGAGGCGAGCGGCACAGGCTGTATGAAGCTTATGATCAACGGTGCGCTTACCATCGGTACCCTTGACGGTGCAAACATTGAGATGCGCAAAGAAGCAGGCAAGGATAATATGTTTATCTTTGGTCTTGACTGCGACGGCGTTGACGAACTCTGGACTAAGGGTTATCACTCCCAGGATTATTATCACGCAAGTGCAGCTCTCAAGCGCACAATCGACCGTCTCTATCAAGGCTTTGCAGGAGAAAGCTTTGCAGATATCGCAAATTACCTCATCTCTGCAAACGGCGTAGCGGACCCCTATATGTGCCTTGCTGACTTTGAATCCTACAAAGCAGAGCACGATCGCGCTATCTCCATTTATCCCAACCAGAAGCTCTGGAACAAGATGTCCATCAACAATATTGCAGGTGCAGGTGAATTTGCCGCTGACCGCAGTATCAACGAATACGCAGAGCGTATCTGGAATCTTGAAAGAATGGTTAAAGAAGGCAAATAATATGACTTATGCGTGCCGCTTTTGCGGCACGCATAAAATAATTTTTACGACGAGGACTTTATGCAGCGAATTGCTATTGTCAAGACCGTTGACGGAAAGGATGTTTCATTCAGCTCATCCTTTGCCGTAAGCGTGACACCGAAAATAACTTTGCGCATCCCGCGAGCGCTAAATATCGTTGAGCCGTCACTGGTAATATGCAAAGACGGACAAAGAGATAAAACCGTTCTCCCTACATATGACGGAGAGAACCTTGGCAGCGATATATTCACTTTCACGCTCGACCTTAAAAAGCTGTGTGAAGAGGAAGACGACGGTCTTTTTTACTATGAATTCCGCTTTGCACAAAACGGAAAAACTTTATATACATCAAGCATCAATAATGTTGACTTTAATCTTAGCGAGCACCCTGCGCGACGCTTTATTCTTTTAGTTTACGAAGACGGCTTCAAAACTCCCGAAAACTATTACGGTACAACCATGTACCATATTTTTGTTGACCGTTTTGCAAAGAGTGAAAAGAAGCTTCCGCTTCGCGCTGATGCAATTTTGCGTGAAGATTGGGATACCGGCATCCCGGAATTTGCGCCGTACCCCGGCGCTCCGCTCAAAAACAATCAGTTTTTCGGCGGCAGTCTTTGGGGCATTATCGAAAAACTTGACTATCTGGAAAGCCTTTCGGTAAACTGTCTGTATTTGAGCCCGATTTTCAAAGCATATTCAAACCACAAGTATGATACCGGCAACTATCTCGAAATTGACGAAATGTTTGGCGGCCAAGAGGCTTTTAACGCGCTGCTTTCTGAGTGCAAAAAGCGCGGCATAAAAGTCATTCTCGACGGCGTTTTCAACCATACCGGCGACGACAGCATTTACTTTAACCGTTACGGAAAATATCCTTCGGTAGGCGCATATCAGAGTGAAAAATCTCCATATGCGGAGTGGTATCACTTTCTTCGCTTCCCTAACAAATACGATTCGTGGTGGGGAATTGAAATATTACCGCGCCTGAACCATTCGTCTCGTGAATGCAGAAACTACTTTGTGGGCAAAAACGGTGTTTGCGAAAACTATATAAATAAAGGCATTAACGGTTGGCGACTTGATGTTGCCGATGAGCTTTCCGACGTTTTTCTCGACTCGCTCCGTGACGTTGTTAAAGCTGCCAATCCTGATGCAATTGTCATTGGCGAGGTTTGGGAAAACGCTGCTGAAAAGGTTGCTTACGGCACGCGCCGCCGTTATTTACGCGGCAAGCAGCTTGACAGCGTAATGAACTACCCTACAAAAAATGCGATAATCAACTTTATAAAGAGCGGCGACTGCGCAATGCTTTACAACACGGTGACAGAGCTTTACTCATGCTACCCTAAAGCGGTTTGCGACTGTCTTATGAACCTTCTCGGCACACATGACACTGAGCGAATCATGACCGCACTCGTTGGCAGAAGCGCAGAAGGGCTCTCAAATGAGGAACTCTCAAAAATGCGCATGAGCCCAGACGAGAAAAGCCGCGGCATTGCAATGCTGAAAATGGCAAGCGCCATTCAGTATACGCTCTACGGCTTCCCCTCCGTTTTCTATGGCGACGAGGCAGGCATGGAGGGCTACCGCGACCCATTCTGCCGCATGCCCTATCCTTGGGGCAGAGAGTGCAAAGAGCTTGTTGAGCACTATAAAGCGCTTGGCAAAATCAGAAAAGAACATAGCGCATATGCAGGCGGCGACTTTAAAGTTGTGTCGCACGATGGCGGACTTTTTGCCTTTGTGCGCGGAAACGACAAAGAAAAGATACTTACCGTATGCAGCCGCGTTTCATTCCCTGTAAAATATGAAATTGACGGAAAATGGCGCGATGCAATAAGCGGTGAAACGGGCGAGGGGGCAATTATGCTCGCGCCCGATACATTCCGTATTTTGGAGCTGCTTTAAAGGAGAAAAAATGAGCGAAAGCAAAAGACAGAATTTTACCATGCTCTGCGACTACTACGAGCTTACAATGGCAAACGGCTATTTTAAAGCGGGCATGGCGGACGGTATAACCTACTTTGATATGTTTTTCCGCAATATTCCCGATGGCGGCGGATTTGCAATTTGTGCAGGGCTTGAGCAACTTATAGAATATATCAAAAACTTAAAATTCACCGATGAAGACATCGAGTACTTGCGCTCAAAAGGGATTTTTGACGAAGAATTCCTTGAGGGCTTAAAAACTTTCAAGTTTACCGGCGACATCTACGCAATTGAGGAGGGTACTCCCATTTTTCCGGGTGAGCCGATAATCACCGTGCGCGCCCCTGCCGCAGAAGCGCAGTTTATCGAAACATATCTCCTCCTTGCAATCAATCACCAATCCCTCATTGCTACTAAAGCCAACCGCATTGTACGTGCATCAAAGGGACGTGCCGTTGCAGAATTTGGTTCGCGCCGTGCGCAAGGCGCTGATGGCGCCTATCTCGGAGCCAGAGCCGCATATATAGGCGGCGTAAATGCTACAGCCTGCACTATCTCGGACCGTGACTTTGGTGTTCCTGCAACGGGGACTATGGCACATGCATGGGTACAGATGTTTGACAGCGAGTACGAAGCGTTTAAGACATACTGTGAGATCTATCCCACCAACGCAACTCTGCTTGTTGACACCTACAATACTCTTAAAAGCGGTGTTCCCAACGCAATAAAGGTATTCAAAGAGGTACTTTTGCCAAAAGGTATTACAAAATGCGCAATACGTCTTGACTCCGGTGACATTGCATATATTTCCAAAAAAGCGCGCCAGATGCTTGACGAAGCCGGACTTACCGAGTGCAAAATTGTTGCATCCAACTCGCTTGATGAGGAAATCATCCTTGCACTTATTCGTCAAGGTGCAGAAAT
The DNA here is from genome assembly GCA_015064965.1 of Oscillospiraceae bacterium. GTDB lineage: Bacteria > Bacillota > Clostridia > Oscillospirales > CAG-272 > UMGS902. The sequence goes on along the minus strand of SVRG01000005.1, from coordinate 24,008 downwards.
CGACTCCTTTGGCGTGGGTGAGCGCTTGATTACATCAAAAAGCACTCCTGTTTTCGGCGGTGTGTACAAGCTTTGCGCACGAGAAATGCCGGACGGTACAATTCAGCCGAAAATCAAAATCAGCGAAAACGCGGCAAAGATTACAAATCCGCATTACAAAAAGGTTTACCGCCTTTATGACAAAGAAAACGGCAAAGCAATTGCCGACTACATCGCGCTCTACGATGAAGTCATCGACGAAAACGAGCCTCTTGAACTCTTTGACCCCGAACACACCTGGAAACGCAAGACTATCACAAACTTTACAGTGCGCGAGCTTCAGGTGCCGGTTTTCATTGGCGGTGAATGTGTTTACACTTCCCCATCGGTTGCAGAAATCAGAGATTATTGCTTAAAAGAAGTTGATACTCTCTGGGACGAGGTTAAGCGTTTTCAAAATCCGCACAACTACTATGTTGACCTTTCACAAAAGCTCTGGGACATTAAACACGATTTATTAAGGAAAGCAAGTGAACAGTAAAAAAGGAAGCCATAAGGCTTCCTTTTTTTACTGTGTTTTGTTTGCAATTACCTTTTGATAGAGTTCATACTGCTCTGTGGTGCAGTCCATATATTCATAGCTTTCTGCCATATAACCGTCACGGGCTACATAAACCACTCTGCCATATTCATCATATATATACGAATTCGGGTAGTAAAAGAAATTTTCATTGTTGCCAAAAGGATATTCAAGTTTCTTTTTATCCCCTTGCACAGTTTCGCAAGAAATAAGTTTGCCGTTTTTATCGTATACAAGCATAAGCTCACATAGAAATGCCATATCGCCGTTTTCATCAATACGGTAATGTGTATCAGTTCGTACACATCCACTTGCATCATAGCTTACAAATGCTTCGTGCTCCTTTATATACTTGCCCGCCTCAAGGTCATACTTCTCTACAGTAGCACCTTTTATTCTGCCGTCATCATGGAAAAGATAGGTTTCAACATTTTCATACGCTCCTGCTTTTTCAATTTCAGGATCATATATATCCGATACACGCCAAAGCACTCCGTTTGGAAGATATTCGTAAAAAGTGATCTGGTAAGAATACCAATCGGGATATACCAGTTTTGTTTTTAGAGTTCCGTCGGGATAATAGGTGCAAACAGTATCGTCAACCATAGCTCTGTTATCATAGTTACGCTGTATCAATACCATATTGCCGTTTTCATCATAGGTATACTTATATACTTGCTGCGCCTCATTGTCCACTGAGCATGAGCTGATGAGGCGACCTGCTTCATCATAGGTGTATTCGGTAACGCCCTCAGTATATCTTACCTCTGCAGTTGTGAAAAACGAGTTTTTTATTAGAAGTCCCTGCTCGTTATATTCCCATTTTTCATAGTAGCTATCGTCAAAGCCCAGCGATTCATAATAGTTGCTGCTTTCAAAATACAAGGGCTTGCCGTCAATATACGTCTTTTTAGCAGTCAATTCGCCGTCTGCATTATAATCCTCGGTCTTTGCAATCAAGCCGTTTTCATCGTAGGTATATAATCTTTTTGATGCTAAAATGCCGTTTTCATCATAGTGCACGGATTTATAAATCAATCCGTCACTGTTGTAATACTCATCGGTGGTATTGTTATACTTTGCAAGAATTCCGCCGTCTTCGGTAAACTCGTATTTGACAAGGCTACCATAGTTTCCTCTTTCAGAGATTACATACGGAGTATCCTTTACAGCCTTCTTTACTTGATCAAAGTCAAGCAATATCAACTCATCTTCTGAAAATGAGATATAGTGTCTGCCAAAATCTTCATGTACTTCTTCTTCAAATCCGCTATATCCGTCTACGAGATTGAATTCCACAACTATCTGTCCGTTTTCTGTTCGGGTTTTTGTGTCTACACACGCAAACGAAGAACGGCGGATGCCGATTTCACTTGGTACGCGAAGCATCCCAACATTTACATCAAGCAACTCTTTATAATGCGCTGAGGATTCCCAACCGCTGATTCTGAACGTATGTAAATTTATAAAGTGAGCATCTTCAGGCAAAATTTCAAAAAATCTGCCGTCCTCGGAGCGCGATATCATGTCGCTATACGGATGCTCTGGATTTTCGTCATAAAGACCAAGAGATACAAGAAAATAAAACAACTCATGACCGCTATAGGTATTGCGCCACACCTCAAAATCGTTTGCAATAACATATTCCACAATATGCTCTGCAAGCAGCTCAGCTTTACGCTCTTTGCTTACTTCAAGTGTAATAGGCTCATCAATTTTAGTTGTTTCCTGGGGCTTAAAAGAGGTTTCTGCCGCAGTTGTCTTCTCATCTAAGGTTACGTGCGCAGTGGTGCTTTCCGTAGTGTTTAAACCCCAAGTAACCTCACAAGATGTCAAAAACAAAACAAGCAAAAGTATTGATATAAGTTTTTTCATAATACCTCCTAATCCTGCGCTCTGTTTGCAATTACCTTTTGATATAGTTTATACTGCTCAGCGGTGCAGTCCATGTAAGAATATCTTTCTGCAACAAAGTCGCCCCTAAGCCAACACTCAACTCTGCCGTATTCGTCATATATATACCTCATCGGATGATAATCGAAATACTCTCCGCTAAAAGGATGGAATCCAAGTTTTGCCATATCGCCTGCAAGCACTGTATCGCATGTTGAAAGTCTTCCATATTTATCATATGTGAGAATAAGTTCGCTAGAGAATTCAACTTCGCCATTTTCATCAAAGCGCTGATATAAATCCTTGCGGATACGTCCGCCGCAGCTATAGCTAACAAATACTTCCTCCTCTTTTTTGTACTTGCCGGATTGTAAATCATACCGCTCTTTTATGGCACCCTTTATTCTGCCATCGTCATAAAACGAATATGTTTGAACATACTCATACGGCTTTGTTTCATCAAACTCCGCAGATTCTAACAACGAAAACCGCCAAAGTTTTCCGTCAGGCAGATACTCGTCAAGCATAAACTCAAACACCTGTCGGGAATTTCTCCTTTTGCTTTTCAGTGTTCCGTCGGGATAATATGTACAAACATTTTGTTCATAATAACTGTTGTGCGTTTCATATCCGTTTTCATCATAGAAATAATCTACTTCTACAGTGTCATGACCGTTGTATGTAGAGACCGTTCTAATCTTTTTTCCGGCTTCATCATAGAAGTATTCTGTAACTTCATCAGTATGCTTTGCATCTACTTCATCAGTATGGAACGATTCTTTTATAAGCAAACCGTTCTCATTATATTCCCATTTGCTCCAGCCGTCAAGGCGCTCCGTATATAACGGCTTTCCCTCAATATATGTTTCCTTGCAGGTAAGTTTGCCGCTTGCATCATATTCTTCGGTTTTTGCAAGCAAGCCGTTTTCATCATAGGTGTAAAACCGCTTTGACGTAAAGTTTCGGTTTTTAGCATACTCCATTGATTTGTAGAGCAATCCGTCGCCGTTGTAATAATCCTCGGTTTTACCTTTACTATGAGTATTGCAAACAAGCATTCCGCCATCTTCGGTAAAGTTGTATGTGATAAATGCGTTCGAGCAATCCTTTCTGCACATTACATATGGATTGTCCTTTACAGGAAGTTCTGCGAATTCGTAGTCAAGAAATATTAAATCCTCTTCAGAAAAAGCAAAATAACATCTGCCCAAATCCGTATAGTCTTTGTCATCAAAGCCGCTATATCCGTAAGCAAGATCAAACTCCACAAAGATTTTACCGTCTTCGCGATATGTTTGTATATTTATCGGAGTATATGCTGTTCTTTTGATATTTGTTTCTTTAGGTATGCGATAACATTCTTTCTCCTGGTCGAATATTTCTTCGTAATACTTCTTATTCCATGTCCAGTCATAAATTTTGTATGTATGCAGATTCATAGAGTGCACATCTTGAATCGAAATCTCATAAGAGTTTCCGTCTGCAGAAAGAGAAATCATATCGCTGTATGGATGTCCCAGATGTTCGTCATAAAGAGATAACGAAACAAGAAAGTCATAAAACAGTTCCGGATTTCCCAAGTCGTATCCCGGAAGACAGAATTCTTTTGAAACGGCATGCTCAATTATGTGCTGCGTAAGCGTTTGGGCATAGCGTTCTTTGCTTACTTCGGGGATGAGATTCTCTTCTACTGTTTTATACTCTATAGCTACAATATTTCCATCATACACAAACATATGCTTGTTCAAGCCACTCATGTTTTGGATTTTTCCAAAACATTTTTCAAAATCCGCACTATAGGCAACGGCTTCGTCATCATCACCGTTGTACTTTATGTATTCCGGATTTCCCTGAACTTCAAACCAAAGGCCACCATCATAAAAATAATAGCAATCTTCCTTTAGTGTAAACGTTCCGTCTATTTTCTCGCGTGAAGCAATCAAGGTATTGTTACCGTTTAAATCATGCCTGTATATTTCCCATACAATGTAGTCCTTTGAAGTGTTAGTAAAAAATCCTCCGTCAAAAAATGCGAGTGGATCCTGCCCTTCAAGCACCTCAATTCTCTCGTCAGTTTCTACATTGTATATTCCATAGCCCGCGATCCATTCGTATCCCGAGATCCAGTAAACAAATCTGGTGTCATCGATAAATTCGCATGGGCCGTAACCGCGGTGGGATGCCAAATCGCCGTCGCGTGCGCCGGTAAGGACACGCTTAACTCTTCCGTCGGGATATTTTACATCAACGCCGATATTATCACCGTCTTCAATGATTTGATAAACACTGTATTTTCCGTCCGGTGATGCTAAATCTTCATATGTAAACGGATAGTCGGTAATATTATTCACCATTGTATGAGAAAACAATCCGTTTTCCTCGGTGACAATCATACCGGTTATGTCATCATACTCCGAGGCAACCAATACACGTTTTCCGTCCAGGTATTCAAGGTTAAAAATGCTATGGTTTGTATCTATCGGTACATCATAAACAAACTCGCGCTTTTCCAAGTCTAAAACAGATATGTTTATATTGCGTATGCTGCTAACAATACCATCTGTATACCTCAAAAATATAACATATCTGTCATTAAAGCGGTGTCTTGTATACCATACCCCATCATGTATGGGGAGTGTTACGCTTTCAAGCGGTATATCCGATATAACAATCTCTTCGGTAGTTTCGGCTGTAGTTTCAACTGTTGTTTCAGCAGTGGTAGTTTCTCCCACAGTAGTTTCGGCTGTGGTTGTATGTGTAGCGGTGGTGTTTTCGCCCACCACCTCCTCACAGGATGTCAAAAACAAAACAAGCAGAAGTATCGTTATGAGTTTTTTCATGATATCTCCTTGAAGCGATTAATCTTTTTATTTACCTTTACTATGTATGCCACAAACATAGCAAATATTGGGATTGATAAAATGAGAATACTTGGCAGCAGCCATTTAAAAGCATTAAATTTTGCGATGCTAACAACAATTACCGTAACTGCTGAAAGTGCAGCAAGTGCAGTCATAAGGACGCGTGAGAGCGGCTTTAACTTACCGTCATCGCCCCTTAACATTTGTTCAAACACCCATAGAATAACAAAAGAAACAGCACAGAAAACCGGCAGATACTCGTGTATCAAAACTGCATTTATAAAATCATCATAAGTATTGTACTCACGTATCAAAAAATACTTTACAATTATATATGAATGTACCATAAAAGAGCTCAAAGTAAGTGCAACAGTTACATCTCCAACTATTGGATTGATTTTAAACTTTAGTTCGGAAAAGAATACAAATAATACAGGAACAAGAAAAAGCAACGCAAACAGCTGCATATCACTATGATATCTGCACCAGTGATCCGTATACATATAAATAACAGTCAGCGGTACAAACAAAACAAACAGAGCCCACGGTGCAATTATCAAGGTTGCAAGCACATTTCGAACTGCTTTAGTGGCAGTATATACTCTCTCACTTGCAAATATCCAAAACAATAGCGACAAAACAGAAGCTAAAGTGTAAAGCGCCACAAATGCAATTGGCATAAAATCGGAGTAGTAAACATCTATATTTTCAGAAAACTCTATACCGCAAAACAGATAAATGAACACATACAAGATACCGCCTACATATTCATGAACAAAAATCCCCAAAAGCCCTATCAATAAAGCTATTGCAGCAAAAATCAGTCCTGATATTGGAAACTTTCGCGGCATAATTGTGCCCCCTTTGATGTATTCATCTGTATATATTGTAGCACACATATATACTCCAGTCAATATAAAAAGTCCGCTTTCGCGGACTTTTTACTATTTTTTCTTTGTGAGGCAAACTGCCGTGCGTGAAGGAAGATATATCTTAAATCCATACTGTTTTTTGCCAACTCTCTCGGCAGTATAAACTATATCTGTTGAAATACGGTTAAATCCACCAAAGATTTCATCGTCTGTGGAAAGTGTGGGAACATACTCGCCGGCAGATGGAGTATTTACAAAATATCCGTCATATGAGTTGTATGGGCTGAAATTGAACGCAAATACTGCGCCGTTTCTCTCATAAACAAGCACCTGTGCAACCTCGTCGATGAAGAGTGCCTTTGCATCTTTATTAAATATCTTATTATCCTTTGAGAATGCAAGCATTGCCTTATCAAACTCCTCAAGCCACTCGTATTTAAGGAGTTTATCATCTGCAAGATGCCATTGACGACGGCAATAGTAGTGGCTCCAGCCGTTGCCCTCGCGCGGAAAGTCGATCCATTCGGGATGTCCGAACTCGTTGCCCATAAAATTGAGATATCCCTCGCCTGCAAGCGACATTGTTACAAGTCTTATCATCTTGTGCAACGCAATTCCGCGGTCAACAACCGCGCTTGGCTCACTGAGCTTTGACATATGGGTATACATTGCGCTATCGCAAAGCCAGAAAATTATCGTCTTATCACCGACAAGCGCCTGATCATGCGACTCGGCATAACCGATGGTCTTTTCCATGGGGCGGTGGCTTGAAAGTTCATGCCAGATCTGCCACATGTTCCAATGCTCGTCACTGGTAGTTTTAAGCAGTTTTATCCACATATCCGGCACGCCCATGGAAAGTCGGTAATCAAATCCGATACCGCCGTCTTCTATGGGTAAGCACATACCGGGCATACCCGACATATCCTCGGCTATTGTAACCGCGTTTTTATTAACTTCTCGGATAAGCTCATTTGCGAGTTGCAAATAAGTTATAGCCTCTGTATCAGTATTGAGCGAAAAATACTTTGAATAATCGGTAAATGCGGTACCAAGCCCGTGATCATGGTAAATCATCGAGGTAACTCCGTCAAAACGGAAGCCGTCAAAGTGGTACTCATTCATCCAGAATTTGAGATTGGAGAGAAGAAAATGTATTACTTCGTTTTTCTCGTAGTTAAAAAGTCTTGTGCCCCAGGCGGGATGGTCTCCGCGCTGCCCTACATGGAAAAACTGATAATCCGTGCCGTCAAACTGATTGATACCTTCAGCGGTATTCTTTACCGCGTGGGAATGAATAACATCAAGCAGTACCGCTATGCCCATTTCGTGTGCGGTATCAATGAGTTCCTTTAAATCCGAAGGCATACCGAATCTCGATGAAGCAGCAAAAAATGAAGAAACCTGATAGCCAAATGAGCCATAATAGGGATGCTCCATTATCGCCATTATCTGAATTGTGTTATAACCAAGCTCCTTTATACGCGGAAGTATCTTTTCTGCAAACTCCTTATAGCTTCCAACCTTTTCTTCCTCCTGCGCCATACCGATATGGCACTCGTAGATGTAGAGATTTTTAGCAGGTTTAAAGGTCTTTTTCTTCCATTTGTACGGCTTTTCATCCACAATTTCACATGCCCATACGCGAGTTTCCGGGTCCTGCACTACCCTCTTTGCATAAAGCGGGATTCGCTCAAGGAACTGTCCGTCCTTTTCAACAACAGTTTTTACTTTGCAACCGCCATAAAGGCTGCGGTCACCGGAAAGATAAATCTCATGCACACCGTTACCGATGTTTGTAAGCTTAAGCTCGGTTGGATTCCAACCGTTCATCTCGCCCATGATATAAACAGCATCAGCCCCCGGTGCCCACTCGCGGTAGTACCAGCCGCCATTATCCTTGTGAAAACCAAAATACTCATGCGCGTTGGCAAAATCAGAAAGAGAGGTGCCCTTGCCAAGAATCTCTTTTTTCTTGCGGTTGTAATTTGCAACCCTAAGTTCTATATCCGATTCAAAAGGCTTTAAATATGGATCATAGTCAAAAATTCTGTAACTCATGTGCGACCTCCGTTGTGGGTTTTATAGTATAAGTATAACACAAATACGCACGAAATTCCACAGAATGGTGAATTTTTATTTCAGTAACCACGACAAAAAAGGCGCTGCTTTCGCAACGCCTTTTTATAGCTGTATTTTTGTTTTAAAGACGGACATGCGCCGGCTTTAAAACTCCTTAAGGAATGGGAGCGGTGAGCGAGTCGCAAGACATGCATTCCGCTCCAATCGAAAAAGGATTTTTCGATTGCTTATATTAAAGACCACGCTTGATGTAGGAAGTGTGGAGAATCTCATGAGCCTTGTGGCTATTGGGCTCGCCGAAGAATTCATCATAGAGCTTCTTAACCGCGCTGTTCTCGTGAGACTTGCGGAGATCCATGTTCTTATCAGCGGTGTAGAGAACTGCTGCTCTAACTGCGCGAAGGTCTACATTGTTGCGAACCTTTGCAGGCTGATAAGGCTGACCGCCGCCGTTTACACAACCACCGGGGCATGCCATAACTTCGATAAAGTGTACGTCTTCTTCGCCATTCTGAACTCTGGTGAGAAGTTCCTTTGCGTTAGCAGTGCCGCTAACTACAGCAACCTTGAGTTCAATGTCGCCAAGCTTGTAGGTTGCGCGCTTGATACCGTCAGTACCACGAACATCCTCAAACTCGAGTTTTTCGAGAGGCTTGCCTTCGATAACTTCAGCAGCGGTACGGAGAGCAGCCTCCATAACACCACCGGTAGCACCGAAGATTGCGCCTGCGCCCGAACCGATATCGAACGGAACGTCAAACTTTTCATCAGCGAGGCCGCGGAAGTCAATACCTGCAACCTGAATCATCTTTGCAAGTTCTCTTGTGGTAATAGCAACGTCAACGTCCGGAACGCCTGCAGCGGACTGGTCGGGACGGCCAACCTCAAACTTCTTAGCGGTACAAGGAATTACAGATACAAAGAAGATCTTCTTGGGGTCAAGACCCATCTTCTGTGCATAGTAAGTCTTGTAAGTTGCACCGAACATCTGCTGAGGAGACTTGCAAGTAGAAAGGTTTTCAGTCATTTCAGGGAAATAGTGCTCGCAGAACTTGATCCATCCGGGAGAACAAGAGGTAATCATGGGGAGTGCGCCGCCATTCTTAACTCTGCCGAGGAACTCGGTTGCTTCTTCCATAATGGTAAGGTCTGCAGTGAGGTTCATGTCATATACACCGTCAAAGCCGAGGCGCTTCATAGCAGCAACCATCTGGCCTTCAGTGTCGGTGCCGGGCTCGTAGCCGAAGCACTCGCCGATCTGTGCACGAACAGAAGGAGCAGCACAGATTGCAACATGCATTTCAGGATCTGCGATAGCGTCAAATACCTTTGCAGTGTCATCTCTTTCATAAAGAGCGCCTACAGGACATGCAACTACGCACTGACCGCAGTTGATACAAGAAGTGTCAGCGAGGTTAAGACCGAATGCAGAACCGATAGAAGTGTCGAAACCACGGTCATTTGCGCCGATAACACCAATGCCCTGCATAGTCTTACAAGCAGCTACGCAACGACGGCAGAGGATACACTTGTTGTTGTCGCGGATGATGGATACAGAAGAATCATCAATTTCATACTCGGTTCTCTCACCGCCGAAGTGATGCTCATCAACACCGTACTCGTTGCAGAGCTTCTGAAGCTCACAAGTGGTGCTGCGCACGCAGGAGAGACAGTCCTTCTTATGGTTGGAAAGAAGAAGCTCGAGGTTCATCTTTCTGGAATCGCGAATCTTCTTGGAGTTGGTGGTAATTTCCATACCCTCATTTACAGGGTATACGCAAGCGGTAACAAGTCCGCGAGCGCCCTTTACCTCAACAAGGCAAAGACGGCATGCGCCGATTTCGTTAATATCCTTGAGATAGCAAAGTGTCGGGATATCAATGCCGGCATAACGACAAGCTTCAAGAACGGTCATGCCCTTCTCAACTGCATAGTCTCTGCCGTTAATTTTAATGTTTACAGTTTCCATTATTTCTCTTTCTCCTTTCACTTATTTCTTCTCAATTGCCTTAGGACGGCAGTTGCTCATACATACGCCGCACTTTACGCACTTAGCTGCATCAATAGTAAAGGATGCGAGCTTGTGGCCGGGAGCGATGTAATCAGTTCTTTCGATAGCGTTAACAGGGCAGTTCTTTGCACAGAGTCCGCAACCGATACACTTATCCTTGTCGATAGTGAAGCTGAGGAGGCTCTTACATACGCCTGCAGGACACTTCTTATCCACAACGTGTGCAATGTACTCGTCGCGGAAGTACTGGAGAGTGGAAAGAACAGGGTTAGGAGCAGTCTGTCCGAGACCGCAGAGAGAACCTGCCTTGATATACTGTGCAAGTTCTTCAAGTCTGTCGATATCTTCGAGTTCGCCCTTACCTGCGATAATTTTGTCAAGAATTTCAAGCATACGCTTGGTACCGATACGGCAAGGTGTGCACTTACCGCAAGATTCATCAACTGTGAAATCAAGGAAGAATCTTGCGATGTCAACCATACAGTTGTCCTCGTCCATAACGATAAGTCCGCCGGAGCCCATCATGGAGCCGAGAGCGATAAGGTTGTCGTAGTCGATGGGAGTGTCGATAAGGTGAGCAGGGATACATCCGCCGGAAGGACCACCGGTCTGTGCAGCCTTGAACTTCTTACCGTTGGGAATGCCGCCGCCGATATCCTCGATAACTTCGCGGAGAGTGGTACCCATAGGAATCTCAACAAGACCGGTATTGGTGATCTTACCGCCGAGAGCAAATACCTTGGTACCCTTGGACTTTTCAGTACCCATGGAAGCAAACCAATCAGAACCGTTGAGGATGATCTGAGGAATGTTTGCATATGTTTCTACGTTGTTAAGAACGGTAGGTTTACCGTAAAGACCCTTTTCTGCAGGGAACGGAGGACGGGGACGAGGCTCGCCGCGGTTACCTTCAATAGAGGTCATAAGAGCAGTCTCTTCGCCGCATACAAATGCGCCTGCGCCGAGACGGATAAACATATCAAATTCAAAGCCGGTGCCAAAGATGTCCTTGCCGAGGAGACCGTATTCGCGAGCCTGATCAATAGCGATCTGGAGACGCTGTACAGCAATAGGATACTCTGCACGAACATATACATAACCCTCACTTGCGCCGATAGCATAGCCTGCGATAGCCATTGCTTCGATAAGTGCATGGGGGTCACCTTCAAGAATGGAACGGTCCATGAACGCGCCGGGGTCGCCCTCGTCTGCGTTACATGCAACATACTTCTGACCGCCCTGAACGAGCTTGCGAGCGAGGTCCCACTTTCTGCCGGTGGGGAATCCGCCGCCGCCGCGTCCGCGGAGACCGGAATCAAGAACGGTCTGAATTACAGCTTCAGGGGTCATCTCTGTGAGAGCCTTACCGAGAGCTGCATAACCGTCTCTTGCGATATACTCTTCGATGTTTTCAGGGTTGATAACACCGCAGTTGCGGAGCGCAACGCGCTTCTGCTTGGAATAGAACTTGGTTTCTGAGAGAGAAGAAACAGCTTCCTTCTCGCCTGCCTCGTGATACTCAAGACGAGCTACGGGACGGCCCTTGAGAAGGTGCTCATCAACGATCTCGGGAATATCCTCGGGCTTAACCATGCTATAGAATGTGCCGTCGGGGTATACGATCATAACCGGACCGAGAGCACAAAGACCGAAACAACCTGTGATAACGATTTTTACTTCTTCGGTAAGGCCCTTTGCTGCGAGCTCTTTTTCAAGAGTCTCTTTGAGAGCCAAACTTCCGGAGGAAGTACAACCGGTACCGCCGCAAATCAATACATGTGTGCGAATCATTTTATTTCCTCCGTTTAATTATTTATTACCAATAACATAATCGGTTACAATCTTGCCGCCCTTGATGTGTTCTTCAACAACGCGCTTTGCCTTGTCTGCATCCATCTTAACGTATGTAACCTTTTCCTTGCCGTCTTCGAAAATCTCTACAACGGGCTCGTACTGACAAATACCGATACAGCCTGTCTGTGTAACGGTAACCTTTTCGGAAAGGCCTGCTGCGCTAACCGCTTCAACGAAAGCGGAGAGTACGGGACGTGCACCTGCTGCGATACCGCAAGTAGCCATACCAACAACTACTCTTACATTACCGCTGCCCTCACGCATAGCAACCTTATCCTGCATTTTTGCTTTAATTGCTGCAAGTTCTGCTAAAGATTTCATGGTTTACACCTCCAAAATTATTCAGATAAATCATATTGTTCGCCTAAGAAGCCGCGTACCCACTGCAAGATCTCCGGCTCGCCAAGCGAAATATCGCCAAGCACTGCGCGAAGCTCTTTTGTGTCCATCTCCACGTTAAAGCGCGGAGTTTTATGCACATAAAGGTAATCAACCTCGGGATGCCCTTGTAAAAGCACCTCTATTGTGGATATCATATCGCCAACCGGCGTCATGTCTATGTGCTTTGTATCAAAGGTGGCACACACTGTAGTGCCATGTTCATCGGGATAATTCTTTTCATCCTTTGAAACAATGTTAAGCGCACCGCCCGTCTGCTCACATGCGAGTTTCAAAAGCGGAATGCCCATACCAACCTTTCTTGTAGTACGCGTTGTATAAAACGGATCCATTACTGTGCGCAGTGTTTCCTCGCTCATGCCGCAGCCGTCATCGGTGATGGTGAGCGTGAGCCAGCCGTCATCGTTTTCAACAAGCGAAATGAGAATGTTTTTTGCACGCGCCGTAATAGAGTTCTGAGTGATATCGAGAATATTCAGCGATAACTCTTTCATAAAGAATTATTTATACTCTGCGATAATGTTAGGAACGTCTTTTGTAGTAAGTCTGCCGTAAACGTTGCCGTTAACAGTCAGAACAGGTGCAAGACCACATGCACCGATGCAACGTGTTGCTTCGAGAGACCACTTGCCATCGGGAGTTGTGCCGCCGCCTACAAGACCGAGTTCTTCGCCAAACTTTTCATAAATGTCACCGCTACCCTTAACGTAGCAAGCAGTACCAAGACATACTGCCACTGCAACCTCACCCTTAGGGTTGAGTGCAAACTGAGAGTAGAATGTTGCGATACCGAAAATCTCCTCAACGGGCTTGCCGGTGTGTTTTGCAATAATCTGCATAACCTCTACGGGAAGATAACCGTAGACTTCCTGAGCCTGCTGAAGAATAGGCATCATTGCGCCTCTCTCATTCTTGTGAGCGTCGATAATTTCGAGGAGCTTTGCTTCCTGCTCTTTTGTGCCGCGAAATTCGACCTGAGTCAATTGCTTTTTCATAGTTCGAACCTACCTCCTGTAAATTCATTAAATAAATATATTTCATTTTATTTAATCCGTTATTAGCGCGATGGCAACGCGAAAAAAGCGTACTTCCCCGCATACAAAAACATTATACTATATATTTTCAAAAAAATCTATAGTTTCTGCGATTTTTTTCTTAAAAATGTCGAAATTTTAACGAAGTTTTTTTGTATGATTATACCAAAAGGACAGCCTTACGGCTGTCCTTTTTATGTGTTTACTTGTATATCTCGTATTTTATATTATTGTTCTTGGCATATTCTTCTGCATAAGAACCTGCTTTACACTTAAATGTAACAATGTCATTATCAAAAGCGCCAGAAATCACATCGCCTATCGTCGTCACGCTGTCAGGAATCTTAATCCACTTAAGCGACGGACAGTTTGTAAACGAATTTCGCCCTATTGTCGTCACACCATTTGAAAGTTCTACATTTTCAAGCGATGTGCAATTCGAAAACGCTTCTAAACCTATCGTTGTTACACTATCTGAAAACTTTACACTTTTTAGAGATGTGCAATTCTCAAATGCGTGTTCTGCAATCGTTGTCGTACTCTTTGAAAGCACTATACTTGCAAGAGATGTACAATTTTCAAATGCGCTATCTCCAATTGTTTCTACACCGCCTGAAAAATCTACATTTTCAAGCGATGTACAATCTCTAAATGTAGCATATTCAATTGTTGATAAATTGTTCGAAAGTTTAACATCTGTAAGAGAAGTACAATCACGGAACGCATTGCTCTCTATAATAGTTACACTGTCAGGTATGGTTATATTTGTAAGCGATCTGCATCCCCTAAATGCATCTTCTTCAATAACAACTACGCTATCTGGAATTGTTATGCTTGTAAGAGCCTTGCAATTGCAGAACGCTTCATCTCTGATTGTTGTTATTGTATCTGGTAATTCTATATTGGTTATGTTATTTACACCCACTCCAAAGCCTCTAACAGCGATTACCTTATATCCTCTAATCTCAGCAGGGATAGTCACAGATGTGGCATCTCCATAGTATCCTACCGAAGCATAACCGTCATAGATTGAAACTTCAAAATCTCCATAGTCAAACAGTTCATCAAATCTCTGCGAAAAATCAACGATAATAGGCGCTGTGGTAACCTCGGTTGTGTGTGCTGTTGTTTCAGCGTTTTCTGCTGTTCCTTCTATGGCGATATCATTGTTACATGCACATAAAAAAACTAATAACAACCCCGCTAAAAATATTACAAAAAACTTTTTCATATTTTTCATCCTTTTCTCAAGTATTCAAAAAATGCTTTTCTTACGGCATCTTCATCAGTGGGGTCAGCATCAAGCTCAATGAAGTTCACCGCCTCATTTATACTTGTTACACGGTGTGCATCCGAGTCTACAAGCACAAGTGCATTTTTCACCTCGGAATACTTTTCACGGTACTCATCAACGTTTGCACTGTCATTGAATTCCACCGCGGTAAAGCCGGGTTCCGGCGGAATATCGCCAAGCACGGCAATTATTCCGTTTGATGTTCGGTCGATATGCGCAGGAAAAACAAATGCACCATGCTCACGCGCAAGAGCAACACCCTCGTCAAGCGAAAGCGTTGTGGAGTTTATAAGCAAAATCTCCTCGGTGCCCGTTACCTCGTCATCCTCATTCATATAATACTGACCGCCAAACATTGCAACGTCATTTTTAAACGGCATCATGTAGTTATCTTTTACCGTCTGCCAAAACCTCATTGCGTTGTCATATTCCTCAAAAAGGCATACAACATGTACGCTTTCTGCAGTTTCAAGCTCCATTCCTGCAATCGGAGTTACTCCGTATGCGCGACAAGCCGCAAAAAATGCAGGCAAGTTTCCGCAGGAATTATGGTCGGTAAGCGCCGCTATGTTAAGCCCGTTGAGCGCGGCAATTCCTGCCATTGTCACAGGTGTCATATCATCGTCTGCACACGGCGAAAGGCAGGAATGCATATGTAGATCATAGTAGAATTTTGGCATATGTATTCCCTCCTTCATTTTTGTCATTCCGAACGCGGTGAAGAATCCGAAAATCTCGATAAAATCGAGATTTTTCTTGCATAAGACTCGCTACGCACGCAGATCCTTCGCATTCGCTCAGGATGACAGATAGTTTAGTTATATCATCTTTGCAAGTTCAGTGCAGTTTTCGTATATACCTTTATCACTGAGGAGCAGGTTTACGTCCTGCTCGGCGGCGCGTGCAATTACATCTTCGCCGATTTCCGCACCTTCACAAACAACGATCGCCGCAACATCACGCAGCATTGCAACCGCCACGATATTGACGTTGGACATAATTGTAAACCACGCAGCATCGCTCGGCGCTTTGCCCATTACCCAGCTAAGCAGGTCGCCCGCGTAGCCACAGGTCACTTCCCTGTCGCCGTCAGGCATTGTAAGCACTTTCAAACCAAGTTTTTCTGCAAATTCTTTTACTGTCATTCTTTATCCTCCGGGGGATTATAAGTTTCATGCACTATCTTGCCAAGATGGTCATAGATTGAATGAATCTGTCGGCGCATCTCGATAATGCAGTCATCCTCATGTGCCTCGCCGCGAACAATATCCTCGGCAAGTGCCGCACACGTAGGCGCGCCGCACGAGCCGCAGTCAATCTGCGGAAAGCACTTTGTTATGGTCTGAATCTTTTGCATCTTGCGCATGGCCTCTGCTCGGTCACTATCGAGCTTTAATACAGGATTGTACTCAACCTCGGCATCCCAAAGCAGAGAGTCTGTATCGCTATTTTCACTTTTTGTCTTTGTAACAGGGAGATAACGGCGCATAATGTGCAGTCTTGCGCGGGCGATATACGGATTTTCAACATTGAGCGCACCGCCAACACATCCGCCGTTGCAAGAATTGAGTTCAATAAACTCAAGGCCTGCGAAGTTTTCTTTTTCAATCTCATCAAGCACTTTAATAACGTTTTCAATTCCGTCTGCGGCAAGATACTTGTCATTGAGAAGCGCCGAGCTTTCACCGCCGGTACCCGCCCAGCTCACGCCGATCCTACCGGTTTTGGAGTCGCTTTCAGGGAACTGAATTTTATTCATAGCGCTGACAAGTTTAAAGTAGATATCACGGATCGCAAGCACGCCGTCAACCTTGCTTTTCTCTGTGCCAAGCGGATTTCTCACGTAGCTGACTTTTGCAGGGCAAGGCGAAATAAACAATGCGCAAATATCCTCTTCTTTGAGTTCGGGATGCTTTTTCATAGCCTCCTCTTTTGCCATACGCGCAGCAACCTCCACGGGCGGCAAAATGGGAAGCACATTGTCGAGCAAATATGGGAAACGCACGCTGATAAGACGCACTACTGAAGGGCAGGCAGAGCTTATCACCGGCTTTGGAATATCATCGCGTTTGAGATACTCACGTGTACATTCGGAAACAATTTCTGCCGCGCGTGCAACCTCAAACACATCGTCAAAACCGCATTCAAGCAATCCGGAAACAACATAATCAAGGTCATCAAGGCGATCAAACTGACCGTAGAGCGCAGGTGCTGGGAGTGCAATTTTCCATTTATAGTCTTTAAAATCTTCAAGACGGTCAAAATCCGCAGTCTTTGCCTGATGAGGACATACTCTGATACATTCGCCGCAGTCTATACACCTTTCCGCACGAATAACGGCATGGCCGTTTCGTATTCGTATGGCTTCGGTAGGACAGCGCTTAAGGCAATATGTGCAGCCCTTGCATTTATCTACATCAAGCAATACGGAGTGATTTATTTTCTCTGTCATCACTTTCTCCTATGTGTTGACACGCATAGTTATGGTAGTTCCCTCTCCTATTACAGTGTCAATCTTCATATCATCAGTATGTTTTTTCATATTCGGAAGTCCCATGCCGGCACCAAATCCGAGTGAACGGATATTATCCGGAGCGGTTGAAAAGCCCTCCTGCATTGCCTTTGAAACATCGGGAATTCCAGGGCCTTTGTCGGCTAAAACAATCTCTATGTAATCAGGATATACGATAATATCGGCATCTCCGCCGTCAGCGTGAATAACCATGTTGATTTCGCCCTCATACATTGCTATAGCAACGCGGCGAATTATATCGGGATCATAACCGAGCTGGCGAAGTGCTTTTTTAGCCTGCACGGACGCATTACCTGCAGATGTAAAGTCCTCGCCGTTTACATCATAATGAAGTTTTAACGGTGTACTCATTTTGCACCTCCTCAGGCGTGAAGTGAGCCGCCGACAAGTCCGTTTGCATAAAGCTTACCGCATGCGGGATACATTCTCTCCGCAGTTGCAAGTACCACTATATCATTGTCTTTAGCAAATTCAACAATATCGTCGCCGGGGTTCTTGCCACGCACAAATACAACACAGCGCATGTCCATCATCGCTGCAGTGCGTACAACCTGCAAATTAACAAGACCGGTAAGCAGCACCGCCTGATCTTTTACAAATGCAAGCACGTCGCTCATCATGTCACTGCCGCATGCAGAGTGAACCTCGTTTTCAAGCAGCTCCTCTCCGCAAAGTACCTTTGCATCAAGAAGTTCAACAATTTTAGATATTTTCATAGGAGTAATTTCCTTTCCGATTGGGGGTATAGTAACATTATATCATAGATTCATTAATTTTTTCGCAATTTTTGTAAAAAAATATAAAAAACCTCCGCAAAAGCGGAGGTTTCTATTTGTTTTAAATTAAACTCTTTCAGCGAAGTACTTGATTGTACGTACCATCTGGCTGGTGTAGGAGTTTTCGTTGTCGTACCAAGCAACAACCTGTACCTGATAGGTGTCATCGTCAATCTTTGCAACCATGGTCTGGGTAGCATCGAAGAGAGAACCGTAGGTCATGCCGATGATGTCGGAAGAAACGATTGCTTCTTCGTTGTAGCCGTAAGAATCAGAAGCTGCTGCCTTCATAGCTGCGTTGATACCTTCAACAGTAACATCCTTGCCCTTAACTACTGCAACGAGAATGGTGGTAGAACCGGTGCAGGTAGGAACACGCTGAGCAGAGCCGATGAGCTTGCCGTTAAGTTCAGGAATAACAAGACCGATTGCCTTTGCAGCGCCGGTGGAGTTAGGAACGATGTTCTGTGCGCCTGCACGAGCACGGCGGAGGTCACCCTTTCTGTGAGGACCGTCAAGAATCATCTGGTCGCCGGTGTATGCGTGAACGGTAGTCATGATACCGCTCTGGATAGGAGCATAGTCATTGAGAGCCTTAGCCATAGGAGCAAGGCAGTTGGTGGTGCAGGAAGCTGCAGAAATGATATTGTCTTCAGAAGTGAGGATGCCCTCGTTTACGCTGTAAACGATAGTGGGAAGATCCTTACCTGCGGGAGCAGAGATAACAACCTTCTTTGCGCCAGCGTCGATGTGAGCCTGAGACTTTTCCTTGGAGCAGTAGAAACCGGTGCACTCAAGAACAACGTCTACATCGAGCTCGCCCCAAGGAAGATCCTTTGCGTCCTTCTCTGCGTAGATTTTGAGAGTCTTGCCGTCTACTGTGATGGTGCCTGCTTCATCGTCAGAAGTTACAGTGTGAAGATCCTGACCGATGGTGCCGCAGTAACCCTTCTGTGCGGTGTCATACTTGAGAAGGTGAGCGAGCATGGAAGGCTTGGTAAGGTCGTTGATTGCAACTACCTCATAACCCTCTGCGCCGAACATCTGTCTGAAAGCAAGACGACCGATTCTGCCGAAACCGTTAATAGCAACTTTTACTGCCATTTTTTTAGTCCTCCGAATATATAAAAAATTTTGAAAACTTTTTTCCGATATGTAAACCTACATATCCTAATATATTGTACCACAAATTTTGAAATATACAAGTATTATTTGCAAAAAATCTCAATTTTGTTAAAATACTAACACAGTTTACATCATAGTACTGCGTTTTTATGAAAATTACACAGTTATTTCTTCTTTTTAAACTTATATGCATAAGTGCCGAAAAGGAATTTTGGCAGTTTCATCATTCTGCCAAGACGCCACGGCTCTTTGAGGAGTCGGTAGAGCCATTCGCACGAAAGTTTAATAAATATTTTCGGTGCGCGCTTTGCAGTTCCGGCATATACATCAAGGCTTCCTCCAAGACACATACACATACGCGCTGAAGTTAGTTTTTCCTTGTTATCGGTTATCCACTTTTCCTGAACAGGAACACCAAGGCATACAAACAAAAGCTTTGCACCACTTTCGTTTATCTTAGCGATAACTGCATCGCTCTCTTCGCCTTCTTTTTTGAAATAGCCGTCATTTGTTCCTACCACGCGCAATCCTTTATACTTTTCTGCCATCTTTTTAGCAGCCTCGTCAGCCACGCCCGGTTTTGCGCCAAGAAAGAACACCCCATCTCCGCTATTTGCACAGTGGGCAAGCATTTTTTCGCCAAGTTCTACACCGGCAACCTTACCTTTTACAGGAGTTTTTAATATTTTAGCCGCCTTTACAACACCTGCACCGTCCGCAACAACCATATCGCCGCTATTATAAAGGTCATAGTATTCGTTCTGCTCGATACAAAGCTGCACAATCTCTGCATTAGGAGTAAAGACTGTACACACCTTGTCACCGCGAAGCATCTCCTCGCCAACCTTGGCAGCCTCATCAAGAGTTACATTGAGAAAATTCACTCCGCGGATATTAATTTTTTCGTAGTTTGCCATTGCCGCCTCCGAAGTATTTGTAATATACGGATTATACCATTTTTTTGCTTTTTAGTCAATGCGAATATAAAACAAGTTTCTGTGCGAAAAACCGAATTGCAGAAGTTTTAAAACTTGCATTGACCGATATGGTAATCTATGGTACAATTATATTGTTAATAAATATAAGAAACGGAGAAAACTTAAATGGAGAAACTATATGGCAACGCCGTAGTCGGTCAGTCCGGCGGTCCCACCGCTGCTATTAATGCTACCCTTTCGGGTGTTATCCGCGGTGCGCTTTCCGGCGTAGAAAAAGGCATAATCGGCAAAGTATACGGCATGAGAAACGGTATTGAAGGTCTCACCGAAGAAAGACTTGTTGACCTTGGCAAAATCTTTACATCGGAGCAGCATTTCACCGATCTTGAGCACACCCCTGCTGCAGCGCTCGGCTCCTGCCGCAAAAAGCTCCCGAATCCCAAGGAAAACCCCGTGGCATTTGAGTATATTGTTGATATTTTCAAAAAGTATGACATCCGCTACTTTTTCTACATCGGCGGTAATGACTCGATGGACACTGTAATGAAGCTCAGCGAATATGTCGCATCAATCGACTACGAAATGCGCATAATCGGAGTGCCCAAGACCATTGACAATGACCTAACAGGTACCGATCACACTCCCGGGTTTGGCTCTGCCGCAAAATACATAGCCACATCGGTTAAAGAAATCATCTGCGACTGCGCGGTTTACACCACAAAAGCAGTTACAATTACCGAAATTATGGGACGCGATGCCGGCTGGCTCACCGCATCAGCCGGTCTCACTCGTCTTAGCGGCGGTGTTGGCCCCGACTATATCTATCTCCCCGAGAGAGATTTTGACATGAACAGCTTTTTCTCGGATATCCGTACTGCACTTAAAGCGCATCCCAATGTTGTTATCGCAGTTTCCGAGGGAATCCGATTTGCAGACGGCAAATATGTCAGCGAAAACGGCAAGGTTGACGCTTTTGGACACAAGCAGCTTTCAGGTACCGGCACTGTCCTCGCAGAAGCGCTCCGAGAAGAGGTCGGCTGCAAGACTCGCGCAGTGGAGTTCAACACTTCTCAAAGATGCGCCGCTCACATCGCATCAAAAACCGACATTAAAGAGTCTGTTGCTATCGGTAAAAAAGCAGTAGAATTTGCACTTAAGGGTATCACCGGTCATGTTATGATTTTTGTACGTTCAAAGGTTGGATACAAAATCACAATCAGCAGCGTACCTGCCGAATCCGTTGCAAATGCTGTTAAAAAGGTTCCGGATGAATTCATAGTTCCTTCCGGCAACAACGTAACCGACAAATGTCTTGAATACCTCCGTCCTCTCATCGAAGGCGAGGTTAAATACCGTCACGAGGCAGGACTCCCTGTCCATTTCAAAATCTGAGGCAAAAAACTCCGCAAAAGCGGAGTTTTCTCTTTGATTTTTCAAATTACCATTGCAAATTTAACATAAATGTGTTAAATTAGTTTGTATGCAATAAAAACAATAGGAGTAATTATGAAAACTTTTCAAACATTTATATCGGCTTTTCTCGGCGGTATAGCCATTGCGCTTGGATGTGCGGCTTCGCTCGTTCTCAACACAGAATCAGTGCTTGTCGGGGCAGTATTCTTCAGCGCAGGATTTCTCGCTATAGGCGTTTTTGAACTCAGCATTTTTACGGACAATCTCGGTGCCATTTTTAAGAAAGGAAATGCCGCAAAGCATGCCAACAAACTATTGATTATATACCTCGGCAACATCTTTGGTTCTCTGCTCACAGGTATTGCGCTCATACCAAAACTTCAGCCCATCGCTAAAGCCTTTTTAATGGCAAAATTTGAAGAATCATTTGAAAGCATCTGTCTTAGTTCCATTCTTTGCGGCATACTTATTTACATAGCAATGCACGGATTCCGCAAAGCCGGCAGTGGCTTTACCGGATGTGCAGTTTTAGTTGTCGCTTCTGCTATAATCCCTTTGTGCGGATTTGACTACGCAATAGCAAATGTGTTCTATGTCGGTGCAGCATTCAACAATATCCAGTTGTACGGAACAAAAATAGGCGAAATCCTCTTATTGGTCATTTTTGTGGCACTCGGCAACCTCATCGGTACGCTGATCTTTTCTGCACTCAATCAATTCAAAAACGAAGATTTGACAAGTTCAAAAAGATCACACCGTCACAAGCACCGTCACTCGCACAGACACCATCATCACGAAGATGACTCGCAAAATGATGAACAAAGCAGCAGCGAAGAAGAAAACATAGCCGAAAACATCAGCGACGAACAGTTTTAAATAAAAAAACAGTGTTGACCTATAGTCAACACTGTTTTTTTATTTGCTTTTACCAAGGTAAGCTTCTTTAACATCGTCATTTGCGAGAAGTTCTGCGCCGGTACCGCTCATGGTAATCTCCCCGGTCTGCATAACAAACGCATTGTGCGCAGCTTTAAGTGCCATGTTTGCATTCTGCTCAATCAAAAGCACGGTGATTCCCTGCTCGTTAATTGTGCGGATAATATCAAATATTCCCTGTACAACAAGAGGAGCAAGTCCAAGCGACGGCTCATCCATCATGATAAGTTTAGGACGCGCCATAAGCGCTCTGCCCACAGCAAGCATCTGCTGCTCACCGCCTGAAAGTGTACCTGCAAGCTGCCATGAACGCTCTTTCAAACGCGGGAACAATGAATATACATACTCAATATCACTATCAAGCTTATCCTTGCGAAGATATGCGCCGATTTTGAGATTTTCAAGTACAGTAAGGTTTGGGAACACTCTTCTTCCCTCAGGAACAAGAGTGATGCCACGCTTAACGATCTGGTCGGGAGAAAGTCCAAGAATGTTTTCACCCTCAAAAAGCACCTCGCCAGCCTTTGCCTTGACAATGCCGGCAATTGAACGGAGAGTTGAACTCTTACCTGCGCCGTTTGAGCCGATAAGCGTAACAATCTTTCCCTCTTCTACATCAAAAGAAATGTCTTTGATTGCCTCAATACCGCCATAAGCAACACTGAGGTTTCTGATTTCAAGAATATTACTCATCTTCACTTACCCCCAGATATGCTTTAATAACAAGTTCGTTGGACTGAATCTCAGAAGGAATGCCATTTGCAATCATTTTACCAAAGTCGATAACATAGATTCTGTCGGAAATATCCATAACCAGGTCCATATGATGCTCAATCATAAAGATAGTAAGACCAAACTCTTCGCGAATCTGGTGTATGAACTGTGTGAGTTCTGCAGTTTCCTGAGGATTCATACCCGCCGCAGGCTCATCGAGAAGCAAAAGGGTCGGCTCGGTTGCGAGTGCACGCGCAATTTCAAGACGGCGCTGCTTTCCGTAAGGCAAGCTTGTAGCAAGCTCATCCTTAACATCAAGAAGTCCAACTTTTTCAAGAAGCTCTGTTGCCTTTTTTCTGTTTGCTTGCTCTTCTTTATAGTTGAGCATAAAAGTAGCAGTAAAAAGATTGCTCTTTTTACGCATATGCATTGCAACAAGTACGTTTTCAAACACAGTCATCGACTTGAAAAGACGAATGTTCTGGAATGTACGCGCAATGCCGAGTTTTGTGATTTTATCAGGAGTTTTTACAATACGCTTTTTGTAAACGCCTTTGTTTTCACCTGCGTACAAGCGATTCATCTTACCGTGGGGGTGACTCTCAACGATAGTCTTTCCGTCAAAAGAAACTCTGCCGTTGGTGGGCTCATACACACCGGTAACAACGTTGAAAGCCGTTGTCTTTCCTGCGCCGTTAGGTCCGATAAGCGAAA